>NZ_JBLROA010000022.1:0-90075 GCF_047921505.1 Micromonospora sp. SL1-18
TGAGTGACCGCCTCTGGGCTGAGCGCTCCCGAACGGTTCCGATAGAGGGTTGCCGGCCCCGTCAGGTCGGCAGGTCGCCTCCGCCCGATCCACCGGTTCCGCGCCCACCTACGCCACTTCCACAACATCCGTACCTCCCTTTGTTCCGGCCTCGTCATCAACCGTAGACCTGTACGTCTATAGACGTCTAGTACGTACCGCAAGTCTAGGCCGTCCAGAACGTCAAAGAGGGTGGTGTCATGGTCGATCCGCTGTCGCCGACACCGCTGTACGTCCAGGTCGCCGATCTCGTGGCGAAGCGCATCGCGGACGGCGAATTGGCGCCACTTCGCCCGATCCCGAGCGAGTCCCAGCTACAGCAGGAGTACGGCGTAGCTCGGGGCACAGTCCGGCAGGCGGTGCGCCTACTGCGGGAGCGCGGGCTGGTGATGACGGTCCCGCAGCGGGGCACTTACGTCGCCGAGAAGCCCGGGCAGTAGCTGCGGGCAAACGCGCGTCCACCCGTCCTTCCGGTCGGGGAGGTTCCCGTACAGTCGCCCGTCATGGTCGACAACGACGATGCCGCACCCGGCTGGGACGCGATCGACGCCGCCCTCGCCCCGCTCTATCCAGGCATCGAGCCGAAGCACTATGGCACGCTGCTGAAGTGGCGCCTGGGCGGGCCCGACCCGCTGGACGGCATCAGCGCGTACCGGCGCGCCGACCACTGGCACCTGGTCAGCTACGGCATGTCCGAGCTGTACGCGAAGGAGTCCGATGACGCCGAGGAGTCGGGCTGGGGCTTCGAGTTCACCTTTCGCGTCGCCCGCTCGGCCACCGAGAACGACCCACCGATCTGGGCGCTGAACTTCCTCCAGAACCTCGCCCGGTACGTGTTCGCCTCCGGCAACCCGTTCGCTTCGGGGCACCACATCGACCTGAACGGCCCGATCTCCGACGCGTCGCCGGAGACGGCCATCCGGGCGGCGGTGTTCGCCGAGGACCCGGAACTCGGTGCCATCGACACCCCGCACGGGCGCCTGCGATTCCTCCAGGTGGTCGGGCTGGCCCTCGACGAGTACGCGGCGATCGAACGCTGGAACGCCGAGGGACTGCTGGCCGCGCTGGCGCCGACGCTTCCGCTGCTCGTCACCGATCTGGACCGCACCAGCCTGACCGACGACCCCGCCGTGACCGCAGCGGTCGAGGACGGTACCCGGCGGGAGGGCTCCGCCACCGGCTCCCTCTTCGTACAGGAGGCGGGCTGGCGTACGGATCGAAGTGGCTGGGTGCGGACGAAGCAGACCACCACGCTGACGTTCGGGGCCAGCGCGGCGGCCCGCATCGGGCGAGTCCTGCATGCTCGGCTGCCGTTCGGCCGTGACCTCCTGGTCGAGGCGCACGACGGCGGCATCGGGTTCCGCCCTGGCGTTGAGGTCAGCGTCCGCGAGGTCGGCGGTGGCATGTTGGAGGTCGAGGTTCCGCCGGCCCTGCTCGACGAGCTGACCGAGGTGCTGCGCCCGGTGACGGGGAGCCACCACCTGGCGAGCGCACCGGAGCTGGCCGTTGAAATCGTCCAGTCCCGGATCCGGGACCAAGAGGGCAACGTCGTCGCCGAGATGGGCTGAGTCGGTCACACCCGCTGCACATAGGCAGCCCGCCACTCTGGCGACGGGTCCGAGCCCAGACACGTCCAGTACTCCCGACCGTCAACGATCTTTCCGTCCCGCACCTTCCAGAACGACGCCACCCGGTGTACCCCCATCGTGTCGTGAGGGACTTCCACCTCGGACACCACCACCTCGCCGTCTGCCACGATCCGGAGCACTTTGATCGCCCACCCCTCCGGATACTCCGCGTTGATCCTCACGTAGTTCTCGCGACCCACGATCCGCTCGGCGCTGACCGGCCACTCCACCACCAGGTCATCAGCCAGCAACTCGCCGAGCCCTGCCCAGTCACGGGCCTGCATGCGATCCCACAACTCCTGAACGATCTTCGCCGGTTCCATGAGCGCATCCTGACAGGGCCCGCTGACATAACCCGCCCGAGCGCGGTCCTACAGCCACCTCACCGCACGTGCTCGGGGCGTACGCCGATGCCGGCCAGCCGGGCGGGGAGGGCCTGCAGCGTTGGGAACCGCTTCAGCAGGCGGATCGGTGCCGGGGCCTCGATCCGGCCGGTGGCGTGCAGCAGCGGGTCGACGATGCGCCGCTGCGCGGCGCGCTGGACGTTCTGGGTCACCACTGCCGGGAAGCGCCGGCGCTTCTGCACCGCGGCGAGGTCCGCGTCGGTCACCGGCTGTCCGGCGGAGAGCTTCGGGCCGAGGATCCGGGCGGTCGCGGCGGCGTCCTGAACGGCCAGGTTGATGCCGACGCCGCCGATCGGGGACATGGCGTGCGCGGCGTCGCCGATGAGCAGTGCGCCGGGTACGTGCCACCGCTCCAGCCGGTTGACCTTCACCGTCAGCAGCTTGACGTCGTCCCAGGTGGCGAGCTCGCCGACCCGGTCGGCGAGGACCGGGTGTCGCCGCGCCACCCGCTCCCGCAGCGCTTCCAGGCCGGCCGCGCGGATCTCGTCGTAGCCACCCTTGGCGATGAGGTACGCGCACTGGTAGTAGTCGCCGCGGTCGACGGCGAGCATCAGCCCTCCGGAGCCGATCCGCATCGCCAGGCCGTCGCCGTCCGTGGGCCGGCGCGAGATCCGGAACCACAGCACGTCCATGGGCGCGCCGTAGTCGACCGGCCGCAGGCCGAGCTCCCGGCGTACCACCGAATCGCGGCCGTCGCAGGCGACGGTGAGCGAGGCCTGGATCTCCAGCTCACCCTCCGGGCCCACGGCCCGCACGCCCGCGACGGCGCCGGACGCATCGCGGAGCAGGCCGGTCACGGTGGTGGAGCGGAGCAGCGTGAAGGCCGGGAACTTCGCCGCCTCGGTCGCGAGCATTTCCAGGAAATCCCATTGGGGTACGAAGTACACGTAGTTGTGCGGCGCCGGCAGGCGCGTGAAGTCCGCGATCGGGTAGGTGCCATCGTCGAAGGTGGCGTACAGCCCACGGGCCTTGCGCCCGGGCAGTGCCGCCATCCGTTCGCCGAGCCCGATCTCGTCGAGCATGTCCAGTGTGGAGGGGTGAACCGTGTCGCCACGGAAGTCCCGGAGGAAGTCCGCGTGCTTCTCCAGCACCGTGACCTCCACCCCCTGCCGGGCGAGCAGCAGCCCGAGGACGAGACCCGCGGGCCCGCCGCCGACGACACAGACGCTGGTCTTCATGAGAGCCCTCCCAATCGCCACTGTCGTTGCTTTTATCAGCCTGACATGATGGGGTGCGTAACGCAACAGCCGGTGCGATAGAGGAGGTGTCCGATGTCCGTCGGGCAGCGACCGGGCGGGCGCAGCGCCCGCGTCCGGGCGGCGGTTCTCACGGCCGCCCGGGGCCTCCTCGTCGACGGGTACGCCGAGCTGACCGTCGACCGGATCGCCCAGGCGGCCGGCGTCAACAAGACGTCGATCTACCGCCGGTGGACCGACCTGGAAGGCGTCCTCGGCGATCTGCTCAGCGAGTACGCCAGTGAGGTCGTCCCGATCCCGGACACCGGCAACCTCGACACCGACCTCGAAGAACTGGCGTTGCTGATCCGGCGCGGCATGACCGGCGAACCCGGCGAGCTGGTCACGGCCCTGGCCGCGGCCGCGCCCCGCAACCCACGCGCCGCGCAGATCGTCCGCGGCTTCTTCGCCGAACGGTTCGGACTCGCCACGGCCGTCATCGACCACGCAGTCGCCCGCGGCGAGCTACCCCAAGACACCGACGCCCGGGCCGCGATCGAAGTCCTGGGCGCGCCCTTCTTCCTGCGGCTGCTCGTCATCGACGAGCCCATCGACGAGGAGTTCGCCCGGCGTACGGCGGCCGCGGCCGCCGCAGCCCTCCGCGCCGGAGTCTTCAGCCCCCCCGCGCGGGCCTCGTCCCGCCCCGGGCGCCAGTGCGATACTCCCCGCCAGCTGACACAGACGTCGCCGCGCTGAGATCAGCCGGCAATGCCCGCATCGATTCGCCTGCTGTCCGCACCCGGCGCATTTACCTCAGCGGCCTCTAGCCGGGGAGTGTCTGCACCCGTCGCTCGGCGAGATCCGGCAGGTGTCGTGCGGCGGTAACAAAATCGTTGTCGTCATGCAGGACCACGAGCCCACGGATGGCCGCACATGCGCAGACCAGGAGATCCACGCAGGACAGCGCTCGATGCGCCCCGGCCCGCAGTAGCCGGTATTGAGCCAACTCTACCCATTGCCACGCCGTCTTCGGGACCGCGACATCGGGATACAGATCAACGAACATCTCGTTCATCTGCTCGTACTCATCAAGGCTGCGAGCCGAGCGCCGAAACTCGGTGCGCTGCGGCTGGCAGGACCCGATCGCGTGGTCGGAGATCACGTCTGCCCAGGCTGCCCGCACGGCCGGCTCACGCAGCAGACGCCAGAGGGCCGACGAGTCGGCCAGGTATCGAATCACGCAGCCTGCGCTTTGCTCGCCGCGCGCATTTCCTGCCAGCCCTCGTAATCCCAGCCTTGCGCGACCGCCGCGTAGTGATCAAGCGCCGCGATGCGGCGATGCCGAGCCGCGTACTCGCGCAATGCGAGGTTCACCGTTTCCTTCTTGCTCTTCGCGCCGGACAGCCGCATCGCCTCCGCGAGCGCGTCATCATCAAGATCAATCTGAGTCACGGCCATCGAAACTCCCGTGGGCATGTATGCGCTGCTCCAACATTGCCAACATATCACGGGCCAAGCGCGCCGCAGCCGCGTCGAAGGGCAGCGGGTCGAACTCGCTTCGGCCTGCGGGCACGTGAGCCTGGCGGGCGGCGCAAGGCACCAGAAGTCGGTCGCCAGTTGCGGCCACCGCTGCTTGACTTCAGCGGGTGATCGCTGAGGAGAAGCTGCGATCGTGTCTGGCAGACGCGTGGGGCGTTGCTGACGCGACGGTGGAGACGCACAACGGTGGCATGAACTCGGCGACCTGGTTCATCGCCGCCGGGGACGAAAGTTGGGTCGCCAAGGCGGTCGTGCCGGCTTCGCGACGATCCTTCCTGGGCGGCCTCACCGTCGCCGGCCACATCGAGGCAGCGGGAATCCCGGCGGGCGCCCCGATAGCGACCAGGCAGGGGAAGATCGCCACGGACATCGAGGGAACTCCGCTCGCGCTACTGCGCCGGGTTGACGGGGACGAACTGTCCGGCGACACCCCTGATGGGCAGCGGTTGATCGGTCAGACTCTCGGCCGGGTGCACGAGGTGCTCCGGGATGTGTCGGTCGATCCCGCTGATCGATTTCATTGGGTCGATGTCCAGGCTGCGCATCTGGCGGTCCGTCCCTGGGTCCGGCCCGCGGTTGCCGCCGCTGTGGCGGCGTACGACGCTCTTGGTTCGTCGGCTCTCTCCTGGGGCCTGTTGCACACCGATCCTGCCCCGGAGGCCTTCCGGCTGGATCGTCGGACTGGGATCTGCGGCCTGATCGACTGGAGCGTGGCGATCACCGGTCCGCTGCTCTACGACCTTGCCTCGGCGGTGATGTACGTCGGCGGCCCACAGCGGGCAGGCTGCCTGATCGAGGCATATCTGACAAGCGGAACCGTCAGGCGGGCCGAGGTGGAGCACGGGTTGCTGACCATGTTGCGGTTCCGCTGGGCGGTGCAGGCCGACTACTTCGCCCGCCGCCTGGCCATCGGTGATCTGACCGGCCTCACGAGCAATGAGGGAAACGAAAAGGGCTTGGAAGATGCACGCCAGCAGCTGAGCCACGCTCAGCCGAACCCGTGACCCCAGCCGCCGGTCCGCGCGTTGTCAGCCCTGCACTGCGCCGAAGGTGGGTGCGCCGGCGCTGTCGTAGGTCAGCATCGTCACCCCGCTGGCCGAGGTGCGGGTGTCGGTCAGCCGCAGGCCGGCCGGCGGCACCCCGTCGGCGAAGAGCCGCTGTCCGCGCCCCAGGACCACGGGGAAGAGCAACAGGTGGTACGTGTCGATCAGGCCCTCGCGCATCAGCGAGCGGGCGAGCGCGCCGCTGCCGTGCACCTGGAGCTCGCGGCCGGGGCGATTCTTCAGCTCGGTGATCGCGGTGACCAGGTCGCCGTCGAGGCGCTGCGTCCCTGACCAGGTCAGCTCGTCCGTCCGGTTGGTGGCGACGTACTTGGGCAGCCGGTTGAGCGGGTTGTCGGGCCCACCCTCGGCGGGGTCGGTGACGTGGGGCCAGTAGGCGGCCATGATGTCGTAGGTGCGGCGGCCGAGCAGGAGGGCGTCGGCCCGGTCGAGGATCTCGCCCATGTACCCGCCGACGGTCTCGTCGAAGTGCGGCGGCAGCCACCCGCCGAGGTCGAACCCACCGCTGCGGTCCTCGTCGGGCCCACCGGGGGCCTGCATGACGCCGTCCAGGGTCAGGAACGTGGTGATCGTGAGTCGCATGATTGCTGCCCTCCTCGGTGGCCGGCCCCGCGCCGGCTCTCACCGTGCCGACGGCCGGGGTGCGACCGATTCGACAGCTCCAGCGGAGTTTGTGACCCGGCCCACATTAGCGGGATGGACGCACGGCATGGTGCGGGCACCATGATCGGGCGAACCGCGGCAGGCCACGTTGTCGGCGTACGTGCCGTATGCTGCGCCCCGCACCGGGAGGTGACATGCGACGGTGGTACGGGCTGGCGGCGGTGGCCGCCGTGATCGTGGTGGCGACGAGCGGGTGTGGGACGCCGGCCGGACTTGACGGTGACCTGACCAACGACTGGCCCCCGCTCGGCCGGGCCGAGCAGTTCGCCCCGAAGGCGGGCGACTGCCACCTGAGCGTCGACAAGAGCAGCTACCTGACCAGCTACCAGCCGGTCGACTGCGGGCGGGCGCACATGGTGGAGACCATCCATCTGGGCACGTTCACCGGTTCGCTCGCCGACCGGCCCACCCCGCCGCCGGCCGGTGCCGCGTTCGATGAGTGTGACGCCAGGGCGACGGCGTTCGTCGGCGGTGACTGGCGGGGGCGCCCGCCTGACGGTCCAGGCCGTGCCGCCGTCGCCCAACGGCTGGACGGGTGGCGCGCGCTGGTTCCGGTGTGACGTGTTCGAGCTGGACGACACGGCGGACGGCGGCACCTACCGGATCCACCCCTACGACAAGTCGATCGAGCGCACCGGCAGCCTGCGGGACGCGCTGAAGGGGTCGTCACCGCTGGCGTACGGCTGCCTGAACGAGGATGGGTGGGGCAACTTCCAGCAGATTGCCTGCACCAAGGCCCACGAGTTCGAGTACGTCGGCTCGTGGAAAGCACCGGACGGCCGGTACGCGGATGCCGACCGGGACGAGGATGCCATCCACGCGAAGTGTCGGACCCTCGTCGCCCGGTACGCGACGGTCCCGGTCGACGGCATGCTCCGCTACCGCACCGGCACCTCGTACCGGCTGCCGTCGGAGGAGGCATGGGCCCGGGGCGACCGGGGGATCCGCTGCTTCCACTGGTCGAGCGGCAAGAAGCTGACCCGCTCGATCAAGGGTGGCGGCACCAAGCTGCTGCCGGTCAACTGACCGGCGTCGTATGCCATGTTCGCAGAGTAGGGAGACGCCCAATTCGGAAACCCGGATGACCTCCCCGACATCGTCGTCGACCATCGACGAATGCCACAGCATCGACCGGCCGAGCCGGACATCCGGCGCTACTACACCGAGGTCTTCGCCGAGGCGGACCGGCTGCACCGCAAGCCGCAGGGGCGCCTGGAGGCGAGGCGTACCCGGGATCTGCTCACCCGCGTGCTGCCCGCGCCTCCCGCGGCGGTGCTCGACGTGGGCGGCGGCCCCGGCGCGTACGCGGGGTGGCTCGCCGGGGCCGGCTACCGGGTGCACCTGGTCGACCTGGTACCCGCGCACGTGGCCGCCGCCCGGGCGGCGTACCCGGAGGTGGCGGCGACCGTCGGCGACGCCCGCGACCTGCCGCTGCGCGACGACTCCGCCGACGCGACGCTGCTGCTCGGCCCGCTCTACCACCTGCCCGAGCGGGCGGACCGGGTGGCCGCTCTACGCGAGGCGGCCCGGCTGACCCGGCCCGGTGGCCCGGTGGTCGCGGCGGTGATCAGCCGCAACGCCGCTCTGATGGACCTGACGGCGCAGGGCCTGTTGGACGAGCACAGTCGACCGCTCCTGCTCGGGGCGTACGCCACCGGGGTCAACGACCCGGAGACCGGCTTCACCACCGCGTACTTCCACCGGCCCGAGCAGGTGGTGGCGGAGTTCACGGCTGCCGGGCTCCCCGCGCCCCGACTGTACGGGGTGGAGGGTCCCCTCTGGCCGTTGCTGGACGCGCTGGACACCGGCCCGGACGACCGGCTCTTCCACGACGCGGTGGCCTGCGCGGCAACGTTTGAGCAGGACCCGGCGGTGCTCGGAGCCAGCGCGCACCTGCTTGCTGTCGCATCGGCCTGAGCCACCAGGACATGGATCGACACAGCGACCCACCGCATACCGAGGGTGACCGGCCGCGGCCTGCCATGTTATTCTCCGGCGTCGATCTCAGGCCGCACGGACCCGATCGGGTCGCTGCCGGAAGGACCCTCCCCCGATGCCGGTCGTCGCCGCCACGACCTCGCCGCCGACCCCGCTGGACCGGCCGGGCGGCAGCGCGTTCACCCTCGTCTTCACCAACCTGCCGGCGCTGCTCCGGCTGACCTGCGGCATGGTCGGCGCGGTGGTGGCATTGACGGTCCGCACCCCACCGGTCCGGGTCGAGCTGCTGGTGCCGGCAGTCGCCGTGCTGACCGCCTGGTCCGTCTGGTACGCCGTCCGCGCGCTGCGGCACGGGGCCACCGGCCCGATGGTGGCGGGCGACGTCGCGCTCACCACCGCGACCGGGCTGGCGATCCCGTGGCTGGTAGCGCCGGAGGTGCTGCCGGGTGAGGGGAGCTGGATCGCGGTGCTCGCCAGCACCACCGTGATCAACGCGCAGGCCACCGCCCCGGCCCGCTGGTCGGTCCCGGCCGGGTTGCTGGTCACCGTCGGCTACGCGGCCGGCGCGACCGCCGCCGGCAACCCGGTCGAGGCGCGGGCGCACGCGATGACACTGCTGGTGCAGACCGGCATCACGGCGGTGCTGACCGGGGTGATGCGGCGCCGGATCGGCCGCGCCGACGCCGGCTTCGCCGGCTACCAGCGGTTGGCCCGAAAGGCAGTGGTGGCGCGTGCCGCCCGGGAGGCCGAGCGGCGGCAGAACCGGGATCTGCACGACACCGTCCTCGGCACGCTGACCATGGTCGGGCTCGGCGCGGTCTCCGGCCCTTCGGCGACGCTGCGTGAGCGGTGCGCGGCGGACCTGCGTACCCTCGCCACCCTGGCCGACGCCAGGTCGGCGCCGGCGATCGGTCCGGTGGCGCTGGACGACCGACTGCGGGCGGCCCTGGCCCGGCTGCCCGAGCTGCCGGTGGCCGCGACGCTCGCGCCGTGCGTGGTGCCGGCGGAGGTCGCCGGGGCGCTGACCGACAGCGCCGCCGCCGCGCTGGCCAACGTGGTCCGGCACGCGCCGGGCGCCGCCGCCACGCTGCGCCTGGCCAGGGACGCGAGCACCGTCGTGGTCGAGGTGGCCGACGACGGCCCCGGCTTCGACCCGGCGAGCGTCCCCGCCCACCGGTATGGGCTGCGCGAGTCGATCATCGGACGGATGGCCACGGCGGGCGGCCGGGCAGAGGTGACTTCCGCCCCTGGCGCCGGCACTCGGATTCGGTTGGAGTGGACCGGTGTCGACTGACCTGGGCGCGGCGCTCGACGACGTCAACCGCCTGCCCGGCCGGGCGGCGAGCGCGGTGGCGAGCGCCTCCGACCGGGCCGCCCGGATCGGGGTGGTCACCATCGCGCTGGTCTGGCACCTGGCGATCGACCTGCCGGCGCTGGTCGACGCCGGGATGTCGCCCGCCGCTTCGGCGGTGGTCGCCGCGGCCTGGCTGGTGACCGCGGTGGTCGGGGTGGCCGCCGGCGTACGCCTGCTGCGCGGTGGCCTGCCGCCCGCCCGGCGCCTGGCGGCGGTGCTGCTGGTGGTCGACGCGGCGGTCTTCGCGGCGGTCGGCGGCGGGCAGTTGTTCGCCGCGGCGAACTGGGCATGGGGCGGCCTGGTCTGGTTCTTCCTGCTGGTGCTCTGGCGACGGCCGGTCTGGTGGCTGCTGGCGCTGCTGGGTGCACACGCGATGATCGCCCTCGCCGTGGTGCTCGCCTACGGTGCGACCGACTCGGCCGACCTCGCCCGCTACACGATGTACGTCTACGGCACGTCCTCGCTGCCCGTCGCCGTCTTCGTCGGCGGCACCGCGCTCGCCGCCCTGGCCTGGGACCGGGCCGGCACGGCGGCGGCGACGCTGGCGGTGGAGGCGGAACGGGTGGCGGCGGAGCAGGCCCGGGCGGAGCGGCAGGCGCGGCTCGCCCTGGTCAGCGGCACCGCCGAGGAGATGCTGGCCGCCCTCGCCGCCGGCGACGCCGACCCGGCCGACCCGGAGGTGCGCCGCCGCTGCGTACTGGCCGCGGCACGGCTGCGCCGGCTGATCGCCGAGTCGGACGACGTGCCCGATCCGCTGCTGCACGAGCTGCGGGCCGCCGCCGATCTGGCGGAACGCGACGGCCTGCCGATCGAGCTGGTCGCCGTCGGCGTCCCACCGGAGCTGCCCGTCGAGATCCGGCGGGGGCTGACGGAACCGCTCACCGCCGCGCTCGCCGACGCCCGGAGGTGGGCCCGGCTGACCGTGGTCGCCGGCCCGGACGAGGTGGTGGTCAGCCTGGTCACCCCCGACCACGACGGGCCGGACACGGCCGGCCCACCGGGCGCGGACGGCGGTGGGGACGGGCCGGTGGAACTCGAGCACGAGCGGGACGGGGAGATCAGATGGACGCAGACCCGGTGGCGCAGGACGTGACGGACGGACCGCCGATCGGTGTGGCGATCGTGGACGACCATCCGGTGGTGATCGACGGGGTACGTGCCTGGCTGGCCGACCAGCCGCGGCTGCGCGTACTCGCCACCGGGGACGATCCGGACGTGGTGCTGCGGGCCGCCCCGGAGGCCGAGGTGGTCCTCCTCGATCTGCGACTGCACGGGCGGATGATGATCGACAAGCTGGCCGAGCTGAGCGCCGCCGGACGGCGGGTGGTGGTCTACTCCGAGCACACCGACCCGACCACCATGCTCGCCGCGCTGGACGCGGGAGCGGTGGCGTTCCTCGCCAAGCACGAGGGGCGCGAGCACTGCGTGGCCACCGTGCTCGCCGCGGCGAGCGACCGCCCGTACGTGCCGCCGGCGCTGGCCGGGGCGATCGTCGGCGACCCTCGGCCGGACCGGCCGGCCCTGTCCGACAAGGAACGCGAAGCCCTGCTGCTGTGGTTCCAGTCGATGTCGAAGGCGTCGGTGGCCCGCCGGATGCGGATCAGCGAACACACGGTCAAGCAGTATGTGGACCGGGCGCGGATCAAGTACACCCGGGCGGGCCGACCGGCCGCCACCAAGGCGGCGCTGCTCGCCCGGGCGATCGAGGACGGACTCGTCCGGCCGGAAGAGATCGGCATCTACCGGTCACAGGCATCCACCGACCGGCCGACCCCCTAACGGGTGTCATGACAGCCGGCGTCGCGTCGGCCACGCTCGGATCATCGCCAGCCGTTTCCGGGGAGGTCGTGACCGTGCAGGAGGACGCCGCACCCTTCTTCATCGGGCCGCACCGCTTCGACGCGGACGACGCCACCCGTCCAGTGCTCGACCGCCGGTACGCGCTGGTCCCCGAACCGGGCGAGCGGGTGCTCGCCCAGCACCGGCTCGGCGTGGCCGGTCAGCTACTCGGCCCCACGGAGAGCGTCCGCGCCTGGGAGCTTTCCGCCCCGGCGGAGGTCACCGTGACCGACCGGCGGCTCGCCTACGCCTGCCCCGACGCCGAACTGTCCCTGGTCCCCGGGCGGGACGGCCGGACACACGCCCGGCACCGGCGCCCGGTCCGGCTGTCCCGCCTGGTCAGCGGGCAGATCCGCTGGCAGTGGCCGTCCCGGCTGGAGCTGGCCGACGGCCCGGACGGCGACCTCGAACTGCGGGTGGTCTGCGACGCCCTGCGGACCATCCGGCAGCCGACGCTCGCCCTCGCCGGCGCGGACGCGCTGATCATCGCGCTGGCCCGGCAGGTACGCCGCGCGGTGGCCGCGTTCCGGCTGGTCCGTCCCGAACTGGTGGACCTCTCCCCGCCGGAGCGGGACACGCTGCTGATCCGGGTCGGTGGCACGCCCGGCCCGGCCCGGGGTGCGGTGACCCTGCCGGGGTCCCTGCCGGTGGAGTTCCTCTCCCGGGACGACTACTACCGCCCGGCGCGGGATGTCATCCCGGCCCGGCCGCGGCAGGCGTTCCCGGCGCAGGGCCGGCCGGGCTCCGCCTGCTGACTCCCACGCGAGACGCCGTCCCGGCGATCACGGGCGGGTGCAGAAATTCCGCTCTGCCCTGAGCAGACCGGGGTCGCGGGCCAGCCAGATGTCCGGCGATCATGACCGGATGACCGAACGCGCTGTCCTGCTCTGGATCCACGGCGGCGGCTGGCGGGCCCGATACCACGAGGACGGTGCCGCGCTGGCACCGCTGGGGCTGCGGGTGGTCGCGGCGACCTACCGGTTCGTGGCCGAGGCGCGCTGGCCGGCCCAGCTCGACGATGTACGTGCGGCCGCGCGGGCGGCCCGAGCCGCGGCGGACGGGCTGCCGCTGCTGGTCGGGGGCGACTCGGCCGGCGGGATGCTGGCCCTGCACCTCGCCCTGCGCGGGGTGGACCGGCCGGGCGATGTCACGGCGGGGCTGGCGTACTGGGCGCCGCTCGACCCGCTGGACCCGCAGTACCGGCGGATGCGCGCCCACGACGACCCGTGGACGGACCTGCTCGGCCACCCGCCCGCCGCGGGTGATCCGGGCACCGTCGACGCCACAGTCGCGTCCCACCTCGGATCGGGCGTACCGGTGCTGTTGGTGCACGGGCGCGCGGACGCGGCGGTGCCGGCCGGGCAGTCGGTGGAGCTGAGCGGAAAATTGCTCGCCGCCGCTCACCCGGTGCACAGCTGGATCACCCACGGCGGGCACGCCCTCGACCTGGCCCGTCCGGACATCCGAGCCGTCACCGCCGCGTTCCTGGACACCGTCCTGCCGGCCGCCTGACCCGACTTTTCGTCAGGCGGCCAGGCTTTGCAGGTCGAGCCGGCCCCGGGCGAAGGCGTCCACCTTGCCCCACCGGCCCGGGATGTCCAGCACCTCGATCCGCCCCATGCCGACCGGCAGCCGCGGTTCGACGGACAGGTGCCCCTCGTGCGGCTCCAGCCCCAGCATGGTCCGGATCAGCAGCAGCGGCGTCCCCGTCGACCAGGCCTGCGGGCTACACGCCGTCGGATACTCCACGGGGAACTTGGTCAGCTCCCGGTGGTAGCCGCCGAACGCCTCCGGGAGCCGGCCGTCGAAGTACCGCGCCGCGTCCAGGATGCCGTTGGCGATGGTGGCGGCCTCCTCGGCGAACCCGTACCGGCGCAGACCCCAGGCGATGAAGGAGTTGTCGAACGGCCAGATGGTGCCGTTGTGGTAGCCGATCGGGTTGTAGCGCACCTCCCCCTCGGCCAGGGTGCGTACCCCCCAGCCGGAGAAGAGCCGCGGGCCGACGAGGTGCTCGGCGATCTTCGCCGCCCGTTCCTCGTCGACGATGCCGCTCCACAGCAGGTGCCCGATGTTGGAGCTGAGCACGTCGCACTGCCGGCCGTCGGGGTCCAGCCCGAGGGCGTAGAACTCGCCGTCCGCCACCCACCAGTCGCGGTTGAACCGCTCCTTGAGCGTGGCCGCCTCGCGTTCCAGTTGGTCGGCGTAGTCCGGGTCGTTCCAGAACTCCCGGGCCAGCCGGGCGGCCCGCATCTTCGCGTCGTACGCGTACCCCTGCACCTCACACGTGGCCCGCGGGAACGGCGGCAGCTTGCCGTCGGAGTACGAGATGGAGTCCCAGGAGTCCTTCCAGCACTGGTTCTCCAGGCCTGTGTCAGTGTTGCGCCGTTCGTACCAGATGTAGCCGTTACCGACCAGGTCCGCGTAGTCGTCGACCCACTTCAACGCCGCCCGGCACTCCTGTTCCAGCTCCTTGACCAGCGCGGCGTCGCCGCTCCACTTCTCGTACTCGTCGAGGAGCACCACGAACAGCGGCGTCGCGTCCACCGAGCCGTAGTACGGCGAGTGCGGCTGTTCCTCGAAGGCGGCCGTCTCGCCGTACCGCATCTCGTGCAGGATCCGGCCCGGGTCCTCGTCCCGGAAGTCGTCGAACCGGGTGCCCTGCAATGCGCCGAGGATCCGCAGCGTGGTCTTGGACAGCGCCGGCGCGAACGGCAGCGCCTGCAGACAGGTGAGGATGCTGTCCCGGCCGAACATGGTCATGAACCAGGGCAGGCCGGCCGCCGGGAGCGTCTGGCCGCCGAGGGAGATCGGCGAGAAGCGCAGCGCCGCCAGGTCGATCAGGCTGCGCCGGTACGTCGACGCCAACTCGCCGTGCTCGCTGTTGACCTTCGGCGCCCGCGCAATCCACTCCTCCAGGTCCTGGCGGATGAGCCGCTCGGTGCCGATCGGTATCCCGATGCGCAGGTCCCGGCCGCCCGGGCCGATCGCGGTGGTCCGCACGCCGATTTCGGTGTCCCACTGCTCGTTGGGTTCCAGGTGGATCGTCCAGGAGAACCCGTCGCGGTCGTACCTGGCCGGTACGGAGGCGGAGATGATCGTCTCCCGCCGGAAGTTGCCCCGCCGGTAGCCCAGCCGGAGCCGGTCCTCCTCGGCCTCGGAGTAGATCTCGCCCTTCTTGTTCACGATCTCGTCCTTCACCTGGAACAGGTCGGCGAAGTCCGAGCCGGCGTCCATTCGTACTTCCAGATCGACGGCCTTCTCGTCGTGGTTGAGGATGGTCAGCGTCTCCCGGAAGCTGCCGCACACCGCCCGCTCCCGGATGATCGACAGCTTCGCGTCGACGTAGTGCGTGGCCAGCCCCGGTACCAGGAAGAACCGGGCCTCGAAGTACTGCAGATCGTCGTACGACAGCGAGTTGAGCCGTTCCCCGTTGACGGTCAGCACCCACTTGGACAGGAACCGGGTGTCGATGGAGAAGAGACCGGTCGGCTCGCTCGGCGTCGCCTCGATGTCGCCGGTGTTCTCGGAGACCACGAACGTGTTTCCGTCGAGGATCCGGATCGTGTTGCTGCCCGCCATCAGTGCATCTCCCTCCGGAACGTGCGCCGCGGGCCCTGCGAGTCCGCCGGGCCGGGCAACAGCCGTTCGACCTGGAGCAGCAACCGCAGGTCACCCGCAACGGTCATGTCGCCGCGGAGCAGGGCCGCGATGGCGTTCTCCCGGCCCGCGACCAGCTCATCGAAGAGCCGCGGCGCGCTGCCCACGATCGTGTCGGCCTCACGGTCCTCCTGCCGGACCTGGAGGTTGCCCCGGTCGATCTGCAGCAGCCAGTGTGTCGTCTGCGCCCCTTCGCGCAGATCGAAGCGCAGGGTTCCACGGCTCTTCACCAACAGGGGTTCGAACCCCCGCCGGTCCAACTCCTCGAAGAACCTCGTGGTCGCGTCCACCATGCGGTCCACTCCTCCCGCGATCCGCGGCGTTCGACGTCGGAGGAGGGGTCCCCGCCGGGTACGGCGTCAACCTCGCCCGGATCGGGTTAGTCGCCGTCCGGCGGCGTACCCGGACGACTGGCGCGGGACGGGCCGGGACCACGCGAGCGCCGGCCCCCGGACGGGAGGCCGGCGTCACCGCGGCGGACGGGTCAGTTGTTGGGATCGTCGGCGCTGATGTCGGCGAGCACCGACTGGGGTTCCCGCTCGACGGCAAGGTCACCCATCGAGATCAGCCCGATCAGGCGGCCGTCGTCGATCACCGGCAGCCGGCGCACCGCGTACGTCCGCATCAGGTCGGCGGCGGCCACCGCGTCGTCGTACTGGCTCACCGTCACCACGTCCTTGCTGGTGATCTGGTTGAGCAACGTCGTGTTGGGGTCCAGGTTCTCGGCCACGCCGCGGACCGTGATGTCCCGGTCCGTCACGATGCCGACCACGTTGTCGCCGTCGGTCACCACCACATCGCCGATGGCTTTGTCCCGCATCTCCTGAGCGGCGGCGGTGAGGGTGTCGTTGCCGTCCATCGTCACCAACCGGGTCGTCATGAACTCTCCGACCGTTGTCATGGTGCTCCCCTCTCGGTGTCGGCACGCACCGCCGTCTACCGGTGTCGGCACGCACCGCCGTCTACCCGCCGGCCCGCCCGGGGTAACCCGGGCCGGGTTCAGCGGTGGTCAGCGACGCGGGGGCGCGCCGTGGACGCGCTCGACGTGCAGCCGCGGCACGAGCCGGCGCTCGGCGACCATGGCTCGCCGGAAGTCGCCGGAGGGGGTCAGCGGCTCTCGGCGGCGACCAACTCGGCGAGCTGGACGGCGTTGAGCGCGGCACCCTTGCGCAGGTTGTCGTTGGCGCAGAAGAGGGCCAGGCCGTGCTCGACGGTCTCGTCGGCCCGGATCCGCCCCACGTACGTCGGGTCCTGGCCGGCTGCCTCGAGCGGGGTCGGCACGTCGGCCAGCGCCACACCCGGCGCGCCGTCGAGCAGCTCGCGGGCGCGGGCCGGGGTGATCGGGCGGGCGAAGCGGGCGTTGAGCTGGAGCGAGTGCCCGGTGAAGACCGGCACCCGGACGCAGGTGCCGGAGACCTTCAGCCCGGGGATCTCCAGGATCTTGCGGCTCTCGTTGCGCAGCTTCTGCTCCTCGTCGGTCTCGAGGGAGCCGTCGTCGACGATCGAGCCCGCCAGCGGGAGCACGTTGAAGGCGATCGGCCGGGCGAACGAGCGCGGCGCGGGGAATTCGACGGCCGACCCGTCGAAGGTGAGCCCGGTGGCGTGCTCGGCGACCTTGCGGACCTGCTCGTCCAGCTCGGCCACGCCGGCCAGGCCGGCGCCGGACACCGCCTGATAGGTGGCGACGACCAGGCTGACCAGTTCGGCCTCCTGGTGCAGCGGACGCAGCACCGGCATCGCGGCCATGGTGGTGCAGTTCGGGTTGGCCACGATGCCCTTCGGCCGGTCCGCGATGGCGTGCGGGTTGACCTCGGCGACGACCAGCGGCACCTGGGGATCCATCCGGAAAGCCGACGAGTTGTCGATGACCACCGCACCGGCCTCGGCGACCCGGGACGCCAACTCCCGGGCGGTGCCCTTGCCCGCCGAGAAGAGCACGATGTCCAGCCCGCGGTAGTCGGCGGTGGCCGCGTCCTCGACGGTGACCTCGCCGTCCCGCCAGGGCAGGGTGCGCCCGGCCGACCGCGCCGAGGCGAACAACCGCACCTGCTCCGCCGGGAACTCGCGCTCCGCCAGCACCTGCCGCATCACGCCACCGACCTGGCCGGTGGCTCCCACAATGCCGATCCTCATGCCCGCGAGGCTACCCAGCCGGGCGGCCCGGCCGGCACGCCTTTCCCACCGCGCGGGCGCCACGCCTCCCGATTGCCGGCCGTACCACCTGCAGCGACAGCGCTCCGGGAGCGCTCGGCCCGGAAGATCACCCGCCGTCGGCCCGCTCCGCCGGAGCATCCGCGCACCGGCCCGGAGGCCCGCCGGCGACCGGACGCGACCGAAATCACACCCGCTGGCGCGGCCCCGGCCCGGAGGCCGTACCCGGAGCCGTGCCGGCGCGGGCGGCGGACCTTCAGGGGGTGTGGTTGACGACCTCGCCCAGGCCGGTGGCGACCAGTTCGTCCCGGATGACCGCCGAGTCGCCCTCCACCACCAGGGTGAGCGACTCCGGGTGCAGGTGCGCCGCGGCCGCCGCGGAGACCTGCTCCACGTCGGCGGCGAGCAGCGACTCGCGCAGCCGGGCGTGGTAGTCGTCCGGCAGGTCGTGTACCACCAGGGTGGTCAGCGCCGACGCGATCGCCCGCGGGGTCTGCAACTCGACCGAGAGCTGGCCGGCCCGCCACGAGCGGGCCACCGCCAGCTCCTCCTCGGTCACCCCGGTCATCTGGGTACGCGAGACCTCGCCGACCGACTCCACCAGGGCCGGCGCGGTCACCGCGGTCTGCACCCCGGAGCTGATCGCGAAGCGGCCGAACCGGCGGGACGAGGCGAAGTCGCCCCGGATGCCGTACGTGTAGCCGTGCACCTCGCGGATCAGGTGGTTGAGCCGGGAGGTGAACGCCCCGCCGAGCACCGTTCCGGCGAGCGTCGTCGGCACGTGGTCCGGGTGGGCGCGGTGCGGGGACGGGTGCCCGAGGCGGAGCGTGGACTGCACCGAGCCGGGGCGGTCGACCAGGATGATCCGCCGCTGGTCGTGCAGCGGCACCTCGATCGGGCCGCCCTTCTCCACCGGCCCGCCGGCGGTGCCGGCGAACGCCGCCGCGCCCAGCGCGTCCAGGTCGACCCGGTCCAGGTCGCCCACGACGATCAGCGTCCCCGGGCGGATGAACCACTCCGAGTGGAAGACGGTCACGTCGTCCACGTCGAGGGCGGCCACGCTGTCCGGGTCGCCGTACATCGGGCGGCCCCAGCGGTTGCCGGCGCCGAACAGGTCGGCGCGCAGCGCGGCGTCGGCCCGGGGACCGGGGTTGGCCCAGTCCATCCGCAGCGCGGTCACCTCGTCGTCGCGGACCCGAAGCACGTCGGCGGGGTCGAGCTTCGGGGTGCGTACGGCCTCGGCGAGCAGCGCCACGGCCGTGCTCAGCCGGTCCACCGGCACCTGCACGCTGACCTGGAAGGAGTCCCAGTCCAGCCCGGTCACCAGCTCGGTGCCGAGCGCCTCGATCGCCAGCGCGTACGCGGTGGCGTCGCGCTGTGCGGTGCCTTCCTCCAGGGCCTTGGCGAGCACCGCGCCCAGCCCCTCCTTGCCGACCGGCTCCCGGCCGGCGCCCCCGTCGAGGAGCAGCAGCGCGACCGCGAGGTTCTGCCCGGGCAGGTGCGCGGCGACGACCTGCCCGCCGGCGACGGCCCGGCGGACCACCTGCGGGAACCGGTACGGGCGGGCGGCACCCGGCCCGGGACGGGTGGTGATCAGCGTCATGACTTCTCCTCGGGCTGGTAGCTCAGGGTCACCCGGTCGGCGGCGCCGAGCAGCTCGGCGGCCTGCTCGGCGATCTGCTCGGCGGTGACGGCGAGCCAGGCGGGCAGCCGCTCGCCGGCCTTCGCCGGGTCACCGAACTGGGTGGCGTACCGGCCCAGCGTGTCGGCCCGTCCGTCCACCGTGGACATCTGCCGCCACCACAGGGTGCTCAGCAGCGCCTTGGCGCGGTCCAGCTCGGCAGCGGTCACCGGCACGGTGGCCAGCTCGTCGACCACCTCGGCCAACCCGTCGCGCAGCCGCTCGGCGGTTACCCCGGGACGGGCCGTGACGGTGGCGATCAGCGGGGCCGGACCGTGCGCCAGGTCCACCCCGTACGCCCCGACCAGGTCCGGCTGGGCGATCCGCTCCCCGTCGGCGAGGCGCTGGTAGAGCCGGCTGCCCCGGCCGCTGCCCAGGACGGCGGCGAGCACGGTGGTGACGTCGTACCCGGGGGTGCCGAACGGGTGGGTGCGGTGTGCGACGTACACCCGGGGGGCGGGCACGTCGGCGGTGACGGTGTCCACCGCCGGCCGCCCGGTCGCCGGCACGGTGCGTCCGTCCGGCGCGGCCGGAATCTCGGCGCGGGGCGGGACGGCGCTGAAGTATTTGTCGGCCAGCGCGAACACCTCGCTGGCCGTGGTGTCGCCGACCACGGTGAGCACCGCGTTGTTCGGCGCGTACCAGGTCGTGTGGAACGCCTGGAAGGTGGGCAGGTCGGCGGCGTTCAGGTCGGCCATCGACCCGATCGTCGCGTGGTGATAGGGGTGGCCGGGCGGGTAGAGCAGCGGCAGCAGCCGCAGCCAGGCATCGCCGTACGGAACGTTCTCGTACCGCTGGCGGCGCTCGTTCTTGACCACGTCCCGCTGGTTGTCCAGCGTCTCCTGGGTCAGCGCCGGCACCAGACCGCCCATCCGGTCGGCCTCCAGCCAGAGCGCCAGCTCCAGATGTTCGGCCGGGACGGTCTCGAAGTAGTTGGTCCGGTCCGGGTTGGTGGTGGCGTTCAGCGAACCGCCGGATCCCTGGACGAGCCGCATGTGCTCGGTCTTCGCCACGTTCACCGAGCCCTCGAACATGAGGTGCTCGAAGAGGTGGGCGAAGCCGGTCTGTCCCTCCGGTTCGTGCCGGGAGCCCACGTCGTACCAGAGGTTGACGGCGACGGCGGGGGCGGTACGGTCCTCGCTCACCACCACGCGTAGGCCGTTGTCCAGTCGGGTCGTCTCGATCGGCCAGGGGTAACCGCTGTCGGGCATGGCACGACGCTATCCGATCTCGCGGTCGGAAAGGTGACGAGCGGGGAGCATCCTCGGCCCGTGCCGCTTCGCGCCGGGCCCGCGGCGGTCCGCTCAGTCCGGCGGCTCGCTCGGGGTCACGGTCTGGTCCGACGTGCGGTGCTCCAGGGTGGTGTCCTGGGCCACGTTGGTGTCCTCCCGGATGTCGGATTCGGTGAGGATCGCGTCGGCCTGGGCCTCCGGGTTCTCGCTGCCCGCCGCGGCCTCCTCGGGCAGCAGGCGGGCGCGGGACTCGATTCGCTCCTGGTCACTCTGCTCCTGGCTCATGCCGTCCACATACCCCGCGTACCGCAATGCGGAACGGAGCGGGACTTCCCCGTCGCCGTCGGGGTACGCTGGCCCGCGTGACGTGGTCGTATCGATGGTTTAGGCAGCCGGCTGGAGGAGCCGGTGACCTCACCATGAGCTGACGTCACTCCTCTTCGAGCCGGCCGGGCAGGGATCGTTCCCTGCCCTTCGCGTACGAGCAGCCGGCTCGGCCCCGGGCGCCGGCCCCGGGCACGGTCGGCGGAAGGAACCCCACCGTGACGACCCCGGACGCCCATCGGGTCATCGACCAGCGGATCGACCGTGTCGTGCCGCTGACCACCCCGGCCCTGCTGCACCACCATCTGCCGCTGGACGCGCCGCTCGCCGAGGCCGTGGTGGCCGGCCGGCGCGCCGTCGGCCGGGTGCTGGACCGCACCGACGACCGGCTGCTGGTCGTGGTCGGCCCCTGCTCGGTGCACGACCCCGCCGCCGCGCTCGAGTACGCGGGCCGGCTGCGCGAGGCCGCCGACCGGCTCGCCGACGACCTGCTGGTGGTGATGCGGGTCTACTTCGAGAAGCCACGCTCGACGGTGGGCTGGAAGGGCCTGATCAACGACCCGGGGCTGGACGGATCGGGCGACGTCAACACCGGCCTGCGTACCGCCCGGGCGCTCCTGCTCGACGTGCTGCGCCTCGGCCTGCCTGTGGGCTGCGAGTTCCTCGACCCGATCACCCCGCAGTACATCGCCGACACGGTGGCCTGGGGGGCGATCGGCGCCCGCACGGTGGAGAGCCAGGTGCACCGACAGCTCGCCTCCGGCCTGTCCATGCCGATCGGCATGAAGAACCGCCCCGACGGCAGCATCTCCACCGCGGTGGACGCGATCCGGGCGGCCGGCGTGCCCCACGTCTTCCCCGGCATCGACGTCTCCGGCACCCCGGCGATCATGCACACCCGAGGCAACGCCGATGGGCACCTGGTGCTGCGCGGCGGGGGCGGCCGGCCGAACTACGACGCGGAGTCGGTGGGCGGCGCGCTCGACCTGCTGCGCGCGGCCGGGCTGCCCGAGCGGGTGGTGATCGACGCCAGCCACGCCAACAGCGGCAAGGACCACCGCAACCAGCCGCTGGTCGCCGCCGACGTGGCCGCGCAGCTCGCGGCCGGGCAGCGCGGCATCGTGGGCGTCATGCTGGAGAGCTTCCTTCAGCCCGGCCGCCAGGACCTCGACCCCACCCGGGAACTCGAGTACGGAAAGTCCATCACCGACGCCTGCATCGGCTGGGACGCCACCGTGCAGGTCCTCGCCGACCTGGCCCAGGCCGTCCGCACCCGCCGCGCCACCCTCCCCACCCCCGCCTGACCCCCCACCCCGCCACCCCCCACCCCCGCGGGCCACCCCCGCGGGGGCGGGGCGGCGGGGAGGGGACGTTTGACCGGTTCGGGCCCGGGTAGCTGATCGGGCGTGACCGACGACGCGCCCGTGACCGAGCAACCGGACATCCGGCTGCTCGACGAACTGCTCGACGACATCTACCACGGCCAGGAGCGGATCAGCCAGGCGGACATCTACCGCCGGGCGGTCGCCGCCGAACTCCCCGCGGAGCTGCTGGCCAGGATCGCCGCGCTCCCCCAAGGCGAGTACGCGGTCGACGAGGCGGCCGACCTGCTGGGTGGGACCGTGGGCTGATCCGTCCCCGGCCGCGGGCACGTGCGGCGGAGTGGGCCGAGCAGGGCAGTACGACGGAGAGGACACTGGGATGACCGACCGCGGCCAGAGGCAGCAGCACCACATCGAGGCGCTCGACCAGCCGCCGACGGCACCGGACCCGAACGCCAACCCGGACTTCGCCAGGGAGCACGAGGAGACGGCAGTCGCGGACGAGATCATCACCGGCGCGGACGAGGGTGAGCGGGAGCCCGAGGCGTCGCGCGGCTGGGCCGGCGAGGATCACGGCACCTGGGCGACCTGAGGCCCAGACACGGGAACGGGACCGCTGCGCCTGCGTCGCCCGTGCCCTGGTCACGTGCCGTCCGGTCCACCCTCGGCCGCCCGCTGGGCGATCGCGTACCCCATCTGCAGGAAGTCGGAGGCGCACACCGCGGTCAGCGCGGTGGCGACCAGCCGGGTCAGCCGCGGTGCCAGCACCAGCCCCCCGGTAAGCCCGGTGGCGACCCAGACCGCCAGGCAGAACGGGCAGCTCAACAGCTCACCGAGGGCGTGCCGGGTGGCGCTGCCCTGGTCGCGCACCTGCTCCATCACCTCACCGCTGCCGATCGGTCGGTCGTAGCGGGTGAACGGGGCCCGCAGCGGGCTGGTGATGGCGTCCTTGGACAGCAGCCGGCTGAGCTTGTGGGTCGCGACGCAGAGCAGCACCACGTCACCCGCCGCGGGCCGCTCCGGCACGGTGCGGCCGGTCGCCCTGACCAGGCCGACCAGTGACGCGGTGACCGTCACGTACGTGCCCATCGCCGCCAGGTAGCCGCCCAGCGGCCGGGACTCGTGCGGCGCGTACGCCTGGCGCAGGCGCGCCACCTTCTGCTTCAGCCCACTCCCGGTCACCGGGCCTCCTCGGTGCTCGTGGTGCGGCCGACCTCAGCCGGCCTGCAGGTTGTCTGCCACCTCGCGGGCGAGGTTGGTCAGGGTCTCCTCGGCCAGCCCGGCGACGTCCGCGCCGGCCAGATCCAGCCGGACCCGGGCGCCGCCGGCGTCGACCGATTCCACCCGGATCTCCGCCGACCAGTCCGGCGCCGAGTCGCTGTACCAGGTGGCCCGCATCTGCTCGATGCTGACCAGCTCCGGGCGGCGGCTGCCGTCCTGCCGGAGCGGCTCGGGCAGCCACGCCGCCGCCCGGTCCGGGTCGATGGCCGTGTTGAACACCACCTCGGGTGGTGCGGACATCCCCCGCTCGGCGTGCGCCACCATCAGGCGTCCCGCAGCCGGCTCGGGTCGACCTCCCGCCCCGGGTGCCGGGCGAGGTATTCGGTCTCCAGCTCGGCGGTGCGGCGCAGGTGGTTGGCGAGCGCCGAGTCGGTGGCGTGCCGCAGGGTGTCCAGCCGGGTCCGGTGCAGGCTCTGCATCTCCCGGATCAGGTCCTCGTCGCCCAGCTCGGCGGGGTCCACGCCGAGCATCTCGCCGTCGACGTCGCCGAGCACGGGGTCGGTCCCGGCCCGGTCGCCGCCCCACTCGGGTACCCGCTGCTCCGGGCTGGCCTCACCGGTCCGGCGTACTGATTCGGTCATCGTCGCCCCCTCGTCTCGTTCGGGCTGGCGTCTAGACGGATGCCCACCCGGGATGCCACCAAACCCCGGCACCTACGACACCGCGTCGGAGAGGGCGGCCGACCCCGGTACCCTCGATGGCATGAAACGGCTTTGGACACCGGCGTGGGTCGCCCGCCACGTGGCCATGGTCGTGCTGGTCGTGGGCTTCCTCGGGCTCGGCTGGTGGCAGGTCACCCGGGCCACCGAGGGCAACACGCTGAGCTTCGGGTACGCGATCGAGTGGCCGGTCTTCGCCGGCTTCGTGGTCTTCGTGTGGTGGCGGGAGGTGCGGCACACGCTGCGCCGCACGCGCGCGGAACGCCCGGCGCCGGCGCCGCCGGCGGCTGCCCGGTCCGAGCCGGCCACCGCCACCCCGGCGGTACGCCGACCCGTACGGGTCAGCCGCGTCCTGTCGGCGCCGGTGGCGGGTGCCGAGGACGGCGAGCTCGCCGAGTACAACCGCTACCTGTCATGGTTGAACGCCAACCCGGGCGCCAGGCCCGGCGACTATCCCGGCTGAGGGCCGGTTCGGAAGGACGGACGACGGTGGGCGGAGCCTTTACCCGGTACCGGGTGATCGCCTGGATCGTGGGCGTGGCGCTGGTGGTGCTGGTCCTGATCGGCATGCCGCTGAAGTACTTCTTCGACAACCGGAGCGTGGTGGCCGTGGTCGGCACCGCGCACGGCTGGCTCTACATGATCTATCTGGCCCTCACCTTCGACCTGTCGCGTCGGGCCGACTGGCCGCTGAAGCGGATGCTGCTGGTGATGCTGGCCGGCACCGTGCCGTTCGTCTCGTTCTACGCCGAGCGCCGGGTGACTCACTGGCTGGCCGACGCCGACCGGTCCCAGACCCCCGAGCCGGTCGCCGGCTGAGTCGGCCGGCGGGCCGCGGACCGGGCAGCTGAGCCAGCTGACCCGGCCGGTGCGAATCGGCGGCCGGCTCAGGCGTTTCCCGGCTGGCCAGGTCAGCGCCTCGGCCGCCACGGATCGGCGGAGGCCGGCGGGTCCGCCCAGCCGCCGTGGCGAGCACCCTCCCGGGCCCGCTGGAGGGCCCGGGTGACCTGGCCGAACTGCCGCTCGTCGTCGCTGCTGAACAACAGCACCTCGGCTCCCCGGTGCCGCCCCCACAGCTCGTACGCCCGGGGTCGCCAGCGGTCGCCGATCACCAGCAGCAACAGCGGCAGCAGACCGACCGCGCCCAGCGCCAGGTACGCGGTCGCGGTGAGCCGTTGCAGCCCGCCGGTGAAGCCGAGCAGCACCCCGACCGCGCCGATCAGGGCGGCGGTGACCACGACCGCCCGGCCGGCGAGCCGGTCGTGCGGCCCGCGGGTGGTCCAGAGCTGGGTGAGTTCGGCGACCGGCCAGCTGTTACGGCCGACGGTGAACCGTTCGCCGGTGACCACGATGCCCGGACGGGCGTAGAGCAGGGTCGGGGCGGTCGCCCGCGGCGGCCGGGGTGGG
The DNA here is from genome assembly GCF_047921505.1 of Micromonospora sp. SL1-18. Lineage (NCBI taxonomy): Bacteria > Bacillati > Actinomycetota > Actinomycetes > Micromonosporales > Micromonosporaceae > Micromonospora > Micromonospora sp. SL1-18. The sequence goes on from NZ_JBLROA010000022.1 coordinate 25,355, forward strand.
CGGGTGGTGGAGCCATCAGTCTGCACGGCGTCCTCCAGGGGATCGCGCGCCGGGTTCTCCGCGCCCTCGACGAGCTGCGAGGATGCTGCTTGGCGAGATTCCCGGCTCCGCGCTTCATTGTGTTGGGGCCATGCCAGCCCGGCCGGGTTTTCTGCCGCGCCCCCGCGGCGCTGCCGGCAAGGATCGCGCCGGAAACAGAGGCAATTTCTGCACTTATCGTGACTTGGCGGCGCGCTGCCTGGCGACATACGCCCAGAACGACGAATCGGGCCAGCCGTGCGATCCGCTCATTCGGCGCGGCCACCGGGATCCACGGGTGGCGAACCGGTCACAATTTGTCACCAGCATCGGCGGGCACTTCCTGACACTTTGCCAACATTCGCCCCGGCTTCAACTGCCAGTCACTTCCGCCACGGGTTACGTTGGGCAGGCCGGACCGGTTGATCGTCATCCACCCGGATGGCCCCGGCCCGGTGTCGCCGGGTGCCGTGCGCTCCCGGCGACCGTCGGAGAGGAGCTTTCCGCTCTTGTCGTCCTTACGGATCCTGCTGCGCTCGCTGGCGGTCGCCGGCCTCTCGGCCATGCTGATCGCCCCGGCGTCGGTGGCTCGGGCCGAGCCCACCCCCGCCGAGCTGACGAAGCAGATCGAGAAGTCCTCGACTGAGCTGGAGCGAATCGTCGAGTCCCACAACAAGCTCAACGAGGAGATCAAGGCCAACAAGGCCACCGCGGCCACGTTGCAGGCCCGGATCGGCCCGTTGCAGACGCGGGCCGAGCAGAGCCGCGCCGACGTCGGCGTACTCGCCGTCACCGCGTACAAGACCGGTGGGATGCGCACCGCCCGTGCCCTGCTCGAGCCGGGCGGGCAGACCTCGCTGCCGGAGCGGCTGGGCACTCTGGACCAGTTGACCCGCCAGCATCAGCAGGTCATCGACGGCTTCACCACGAGCCAGCGCAAGCTGATCAGCGAGAAGACCAGGCTCGACGCCACGCTGGCCAAGCAGGCCGCGCAGGCGAAGCAGCTCACCGCCGGCAAGAAGAAGATCGAGGCGGACCTGGCCCGCCTCTACGAGCTGCGCCGGCAGGCCTACGGGCGGGCCACCGAGGCGCCGGTGAAGGCCAGCTCCGCCGGCAGCCCCCCGGCCATCTCCGGCTCCGCGGGAGTGGCCGTGCGGTACGCGTACGGTGTGGTCGGCAAGCCGTACGTCTACGGGGCCGACGGCCCCAGCGGCTACGACTGCTCCGGGCTCACCCTCGCTGCCTGGCGGGCGGCCGGAAAGTCGTTGCCGCACAACGCGGCGATGCAGTGGGACGCCACCAGCCGGATCAGTCGCAGCTCCCTGCAACCCGGTGACCTGGTCTTCTATTCAGGCCTCGGCCACGTGGCGCTCTACGTGGGCAGCGGTCAGATCATCGACGCGCCCAGCGCGGGCCGCAACGTCAGCAAGCGGGGCATGAACATCATGTCCATCGCCGGCTACGGCCGGGTGCGCTGACCCGAAGAGCCCGCGCGGGCTCTTCGACGGCGAACGGCCGGCGTCCCCCTATCGGACGCCGGCCGTTCGTTCGTCATTACTACCAGCTCAGGCCGCCTGGAGCCCCTCGGCCCGGGCCAGCTCACGGAGCCGGCCGAGGGCCTGGATCTCCAGCTGGCGGATCCGCTCGCGGGAGAGCGAGAACCGCGAGGCGACCTCGGTCAGCGAATGCTCCCGGCCGTCCTCCAGGCCGTAGCGGGCCCGCATGATGCCGGCCGAACGGTCGTCGAGGTGGTTGAGCAGACCCTCGATCCGCTGCCGCTCCAGGCCGGTGAGGACGATGTCCTCCGGCGACGGGGCGTCGGTGTCGGCGACCAGGTCGCCGAGGTTGGTGTCCCCGTCGTCGCCCACCGGGGTGTCCAGCGAGACGGTGTCCTGCGACCAGCGGACCAGCTCGCTGACCCGCTCGACAGTGACGCCGAGCGCCGCCGCGATCTGCTCCGGCTCCGGGTCGGTGCCCAGCTCGCGGGTGAGCTGCCGGGTCACGTTCCGCATCCGGTTGACGTCCTCCACCAGGTGCACGGGCAGCCGTACGGTCCGCTCCTGCTGGGCGATCGCCCGGCTGATGGCCTGACGGATCCACCAGGTCGCGTAGGTGGAGAACTTGTAGCCGCGCTCGTAGTCGAACTTCTCGACCGCCCGGACCAGGCCGGTGTTGCCCTCCTGGATCAGGTCCAGCATGGGCATCCCGGAGCGCACGTAGCGGCGGGCGATCGAGACGACCAGTCGCAGGTTGGCGCGGATGAAGAGATCCTTCGCACGCTCACCCTCGACGACCAGCCGCTCCAGCTCCTCCCGCTCGACACCGGCCGGGACGCGGTCCTCGCCAAGCAGGTGCTCGGCGTAGAGCCCGGCCTCGATGGCCTTCGAGAGGTCGACCTCCTTGGCGGCGTCAAGCAGCGGCGTCCGGGAGATCTCGTGCAGGTAGACGCCGACCAGGTCCCGCTCCTCGGCGACCTCGTCGGTACGCATGCCGATGTTCTTGTCCACGATTGCCACGGTCCCCTCGCTCGCGCCGGTTGCCCGGTTCCTTGCCATCCCCACGTCCATCAGCCCTCCCCGTAAACCTCCGCTGTGCCCGTCGGTGCTGACACCTACACAACAGATGGGACGCGTCGGGGATTCCATGTCGTGAGTCGAAACTGTCACGAATGCCTGAGTAGTAGCTGAGAGGCCGGTCCATGTTTGCTGTCAGGACCCCTGCTCGGGCGCCTCGCGTACGCCCTGCTCAACAGGCGGCCGGAGCAGCGGACCCGCCCTCCGCCAGGGAATCGCACCATTGCGAATTCCATGAACACAGCGACCCGCGTCACCGCGACCTTGCGATCCTGGTCACTGCGAGATACGCGTCAGCGGACCGGGCGGTTCAGTCACGGGTGAGGATTACCCCACCCCCAGATGAACAATCCGCAGCGCGGAAGGCGTCCCGGCCACGGCGTGACGTGCGTCGCAGCGGGCGGCTCGCCCCGCCGGGCGGGTCAGGAGGCGAGCAGGGCCAGCGCGCCGCGTACCTGGTCGGCGGAGCGGGCCAGGGCGGCCCGGGCGGCGGCGACCTCCGCGCCCGACACCAGCGAGACCAGTGCGGTCTTGAGGTCGCCGTCGGCCTCCTGCAGCGCGGCCTGGCAGACCTCCTCGGCGCAGCCGGTGGCCTCCATCAGGATCGAGATCATCCGGCCGCGCAGCTTGGCGTTGGTGGCGACCATGTCGATCATGAGGTTCGAGTAGACCCGGCCGAGGCGCACCATCACGGCCGTGGAAAACGTGTTGAGCACCAGCTTCTGCGCGGTGCCCGCCTTCATCCGGGTCGAGCCGGTGACCACCTCGGGTCCGGTGTCCACCCCGATGAAGACGTCCACCGACGAGGCGGCGTCGGCCTCCGGATTGGCGCACAGCAGCACGGTCGAGGCGCCCTGCGCCCGGGACGCGGCGAGCGCCCCCAGAACGTACGGGGTGCGTCCGCTGGCGGCCAACCCGACCACCAGGTCGCCGGGGCGTACGCAATCGGCGGCCTCGGCGACACCGGCGCGGTCGTCGTCCTCGGCGTCCTCCACGGCCCGCCACATGGCGTCCGGGCCACCGGCGAGGTGGGCGCAGAACCAGTGCCCCGGCGAGTTGAAGGTGGGCGCGAGCTCGGCGGCGTCCAGCACGCCGAGCCGGCCGGAGGTGCCGGCCCCGAAGTAGTGCACCCGGTGCTCGCCGCGCAACGCGGCGACCGCCAGGTCGACGGTCTCCGCGATCTCGTCGAGGACGGCGGCCACCGCGGCCGGCACCCGCCGGTCCGCCTCGTTGATGACGGTCAGCACGTCCCGGGTTGACATCAGGTCGAGGTCGACGCTGTCCGGGTTGCGGCGTTCGGTGGGTGCGCCCACCCGCACCACGGGCCGCACCGCGGCTACCTCGTCCCGCTCCACCCGGCCGGTCGTCATGCCCGCCTCCGCCCGGCGCCCACCCGGTGCGACCGGACGGCCTCGGCGGTCGTCTCGAGAGCCTTCCTGGTCCTGGCCCGGCTCCGCGCGGCCACCCCGACGAAGAGGCAGTCGACCACGGTGAGCTGGGCGAGCCGGCTGGCCGTCGCGCCGGAGCGGTACGTGGTCTCCCGGGCGGCCGTCGTGAGCACGAAGTCGGCGACCTCGGTGATCGGCGAGCGCGGGAAGTTGGTCAGCGCGACAGTGGTGGCGCCCCGCGCCCGGGCCTGCTCCAGCACCTCGATGACATCCAGGGTGGTGCCGGTGTGCGAGATGCCCACCGCGACGTCGCCCCGGCCCAGCAGGGCCGCCGAGGTGAGCGCGGTGTGCACGTCGGGGAAGTAAAAGGCGGTCCGGCCGATGCGGTGCAGCTTCTGCTGGAAGTCGGAGGCGACGAAGCCGCTGGCGCCGGCGCCGTAGACGTCGATCCGGCCGGCCGCGCCGATCGCCTCGACCACCTGCTCGCAGACGGCCGGGTCGAGCTGCTCGGCCGTCTCCTCGACGGCCCGCGCGTCGTTGAACGCGATGGTCGCGATAATCTGCGCCAGGTCAGCGCCGGGCGGGATGTCCCCGCCGACCACCCGCGCGTCGGGCGGCTCGACCCGGCGGGCGGCCTCGGCGGCGAGCCGGATGCGCAGCTGTGGGTAGCCGTCCATGCCGACCGACCGGCAGAACCGGATGACGGTGGCCTCCGAGGTCTCGGCGGCGGTGGCGAGGTCGGTGATGGTGCGCCGGGCGGCGTCCGCCGGGTTGGCGACGACCAGCCGGGCGACCCGCTGTTCGGCCGGGGACAGCGACGGGAGCAGGCCACTGATGTGGACGATCAGTCCACCCGGCTCGTGACTCGCAGAAATCTTCGGACTCTTCGCCACGGATGAAACTTACTTTCACGAGGCGTGACCGTCAACCATCACGGCGCGTATCCGGAGCGTATCGGGAAAAGTACCGCCATCCGCGCGGGACGGTCACGGCGAGGGTCCCATTCCCGCAGCCCCGCCGCCTCCTCCGCACCGGTCGACTCGCCCACGCCGGCCGGCCACCTCCGCTGCCGTCGTACCGGTGGAACCGGCCGGACGGACCGGGCGGGACCACCGGACGGATGGCCCGTGACCGGCCAGCATCGACGCGGCCGGATCGCCCCGGCGATCGCGGGACGGGACGGGCGGCTAGCGTGTGCCCATGGCGGAGCGCACGGTGCTGGTAACCGGAGGCACGGGCGGGCTGGGCGGCGCGGTCACCGCGGCCTTCCTGAAGGCCGGCTGGCGGGTGGTCGTACCCGAACGGGAGCGCGGCGCGACGGCGCCCGCGCCGTCCGGACCGGTCCGGGTCACTGCGGATCTGCTGGAACCCGCCGGGGCCGCGCACGCGGTGGCGGCGGCCACCGCCGAGCCGGCGGCGCCGTTGCGCGCGGTGGTCAACCTGGTCGGGGGGTACGCCAGCGGCGGCCCGGTGCACGAGACCCCGGTCGAGGAGTTCGACCGGATGCTGCGGATCAATTTGCGCCCGACGTACCTGGTCACCCAGGCGGCGCTGCCGCACCTGGTGGCGGCCGGCGGCGGCGCGGTGGTCTGCGTCTCGGCGCGGGCCGCGGTGACGCCCTTCCCCGGCGCGGCCGGCTACGTCACGGCCAAGGCGGCGGTGCTCGCGTTCGCCAACGCGGTCGCGGTCGAGTACCGCCAGCACGGGATCCGGTGCAACACGGTGCTGCCGAGCGTCATCGACACCCCGGCCAACCGGGCCGCGCAGCCGGACGCCGACCACCAGCGCTGGGTGCCGCCCGCTGAGATCGCCGAGGTGATCCGCTTCCTGGCTTCCGACGATTCCGCCCCGACCAGCGGGGCGAGCATCCCGGTCTACGGGCGGGCCTGAGGCGACAGCGGGCCACCGCGGCCCGCGCCGCCCGGTGGCCCGGCCGTCGACGACGGCGGGTCGTCGGGGAGCCACTCGGCGAGGTGGGCGCGGATCCGCCGGGACACCTCGTCCGGCGGGCCGTTCGCGTCGACCACCACGAAGTCGGCGTACTCGGGCAGCGCCCGGTAGGCGGTGGCGGCGGAGGTGAGCCACCGCATGCTCTCGTGGTCGGTGCCGCGCCGTTCGATCCGCCGGTACGCCTCCGCCGGGTCGACGGTGAGCAGGATGGTCACCCGGGGCGCGGGGAAGACCCGGTAACCGGCCCGGGCCAGCCGCTCCCAGCGCTGCCCACCGTGTACCCGGATGCTCGCGTACTGGCAGGCGGAGTAGCGGTCCATCACCGCCGTACGGCCAGTCACCAGGCAGCTCAGCAGCGCGAGGCCGATGGCGAGCCAGCGGAGCACCGACTCGACCGCGAGCAGCCCGTTGCGCCCGACGAGACGTTGGGCGTCCGGCCGGCCGAGCCGGTGAGCGAGCCGGCCGAGCCAGCGCCGGCCGCCGGCGTTGCGGTGGTAGGCAGCCGGGTGACCGGCGGCGGTAAGCGCCTCAGCGAGCCGGTGGGCCTGGGTGGTCTTGCCCGAGCCATCGATGCCGATCAGGGCAACGGTGCGCAGCCGGGGGCTGCCGCGACGCCCCCACAGTGACCTGGCCACCCTCCCGAGGCTATCCGACGCGCCCGCCCCTCAGGGGTTTGTCCGTTTCATCCCGGCCACGCCCGGGGCGCGCCGACAACAGGTGTGGCCGAACGGCTCGCCGGGTACGCAACTTCAATCCCACCGCCATCCACGACGACGGGAGACCCAGATGGCCGAGCGCGGGGACGAGACCCTGCTGCACACGCTCAAGAAGGTCGCCGCCGTGCTCAAGCAGTCCGAGATCCCCTTCGCGCTGGGCGGGAGCTTCGCCGTGTACGCCCACGGCGGCCATTCCAGCGAACACGACGTGGACTTCCTGATCCGGGCGCAGGACGTCGACCGGGCTCTGGAGGCGCTGGTCGAGGCCGGCTTCGCCGCCGAGCGCCCGCCCGAGGACTGGCTGGTCAAGGTCTACGACGAGGGGCGGATGGTGGACCTGATCCACCGGCCGATCGAGACCCCGGTGACGGAGGAGACCTTCGCGGACACCATCGTGCGTCCGGTCGACGCGATCCACATGCCGGTGCTCTCGGCCACCCAGCTGATGGTGCACAAGCTGCTCAGCTTCTCCCAGCACTACTGCGACTTCGCCCGCGCCCTGCCGCTCGCTCGCTCGCTGCGGGAACAGATCGACTGGGAACGGGTACGGAAGGAAACGCAGCACTCGCCGTACGCCGAGGCGTTCCTGGTGCTGCTCGACCGGCTGGACGTGCTGCCTGGCGGCCCGTCCGGTGGAAGGGAGACACCGTGACCGAGCAGCAGGGCGGCACCCCGCCGGACGCATACATCGAGGCGGAGATCCACCGCCTGTTGGCCGAGGACCCCTCCGTCGCCGAGCAGGGCATCACCGCGGTCCACCGCGAACGGGGCCTGGTGCTCTACGGCGAGGTGGAGAGCCCACACCGGCGCGAGGAGATCCTGCGTCGGGTCGCCGAACGCTTCCCCGACGTGCCGATCACCAGCGACATCGGGGTGATCCGTACGCAGGCGCCCAGCCAGGCCGAGGAGCTGCCGTAAGGGAGGCACGATGATCCGGATCGCCGCCGTCGGCGACGTGCACATGGACGAGGACCTGGTCGGCCGGTTCCGGCCGGCCCTGGAGGAACTGCCCGACTGCGCCGACGCCCTGCTGCTCGCCGGGGACCTGACCCGGCACGGCACCGAGGCCGAGGCGCGCTGCGTCGCGCGGGAGTTCGGGAACCTCGGCGTGCCGGTGATCACCGTGCTCGGCAACCACGAGCACCAGTGCGACCAGGTGCCACAGGTGCTGAAGGTGCTGGAGGACGTCGGCATCACCGTGCTGGAGGGAAACGGGATCGTGCTGGAGTGCGCCGCCGGGCGGCTCGGGGTGGCCGGGGTGAAGGGCTTCGGCGGCGGGTTCGCCGGGCGGTGCGCCAGCGACTTCGGCGAACCCGAGATGAAGTCGTTCGTCCGGACCACCAACGAGAGCGCCGACGCGCTCGGCCGGGCACTGCGCGAGCTGGACTGCGACCTGCTGGTCGCGCTCACCCACTACTCCCCCGTGCCGGACACGCTGGCCGGCGAGCCGCTGGAGATCTACCCGTTCCTCGGCTGCTACCAGCTCGGCCAGGCGATCGACTCGGCGCCCACCGCGCTGGCCCTGCACGGGCACGCCCACCATGGGACCGAGCGCGGCACCACGCCCGGCGGGGTACGCGTCCGCAACGTCGCCCACCCGGTGATCAAGCAGGCGTACAGCATCTTCCACGTGGGAGATCACCTCGACCCGCACCAGGTTTCCCGGATCGGACAGTCGGGTACCGGGCCGCTATGGCGCTGATTCTCTGGATTGTCGCGGTCGTACTGGTGGTTGCCGGCGTCCTCGCGCTGTTCCGCCGGCAGATCCTGTGGGGCATCGTCCTCATCATCCTCGGCCTGCTGGTCGGTCCGGGCGGCGTCAGCGCCCTCAGCAGCTAGCCGCCGAGTCCCTACCCGCCCGTGACCCGTCGGGGTCGCGGGAAAAGGTTTGTCGATTGTGGGAGCGCGTCCACTTGCGATGAACAGGTTCCGGGATTGTTACCGGGCCGTGTCCGTTACGGGGTGGACCGTGCCGGATGCAAGCGCTTACATGTGGAAACGACCATCGGACCGGCGCAGATCGAATTCCCCCACGCGCCGGCAAGGAAGGAGATCGGCATGGCGTTTGCCAGATCGCGCCAGGCTCTCGCGATCGCCGGCGTTCTGGGGCTGGCGCTCGGCGTCACCGCCTGCGGCACCGGCAGCAGCGACAAGAAGAGCGGCAAGGCGGGCTCCGCGGAGTGTGCCGCGTACGAGAAGTACCAGGGCCACTCGGGCAAGAAGGTCTCGATCTATTCGACGAACACCGACGTCGAGGCCGACAAGCTGCAGGAATCCTGGAAGCAGTTCGTCGACTGCACCGGCATCAAGATTGACTACGAGGGCAGCCGCGAATTCGAGGCGCAGCTGCCGGTGCGGGTGGACGGTGGCAACGCGCCGGACCTTGCGACGATTCCGCAGCCCGGCCTGTTGAAGCGGTTTGCCGACGCCGGCAAGCTGAAGCCCCTCGCGGGCGACACGAAGGCGATGGCCGAGCAGAACTACTCGGCCGACTGGCTGAAGTACGCGACCGTCAACGGAACCCTCTACGGCGTGCCGCTGGATTCGAACGTCAAGTCGTTCGTGTGGTATTCGCCGAAGATGTTCAAGGAGAAGGGCTGGACCGCTCCGACCACCTGGGACGAGCTCATCAAGCTGAGCGACACGATCGCGGCGAGCGGCACGAAGCCGTGGTGCGCCGGCATCGAGTCCGGTGAGGCCACCGGCTGGCCGGCCACCGACTGGATTGAAGACCTGATGCTGCGGACGCAGGGCCCTGAGGTCTACGACCAGTGGACCACCCACGGCATCCCGTTCAACGACCCGAAGGTCGTCGAGGCCGTGGACCGGGCCGGCACCATCCTGAAGAACGAGAAGTACGTCAACGCCGGCTTCGGCGGCGTGAAGAGCATCGCCACCACCTCGTTCCAGGAGGCGGGCCTGCCGATCCTGCAGGGCAAGTGCGCGCTGCACCGGCAGGCGTCGTTCTACGCGAACAACTGGCCGCAGGGCACCAAGGTGGGCGAGGACGGGGACGTCTTCGCCTTCTACTTCCCGGCGATCGACCCGGCCAAGGGCAAGCCGGTGCTAGGCGCCGGGCAGTTCACCGTCGCCTTCGCCGACCGGCCGGAGGTGCAGGCGGTGCAGACGTTCCTGGCCTCGGGTGAGCACGCCAACGCCCGGGCCAAGCTGGGCAGCTGGGTGTCGGCGAACAACAAGCTGGACCTCGCCAACGTGGAGAGCCCCATCGACAAGCTCTCGGTCAACATCCTCCAGGACAAGAGCGCGGCCTTCCGCTTCGACGGTTCCGACCTGATGCCGGCCGCGGTCGGCGCCGGGACCTTCTGGAAGGGCATGGTCGCCTGGGTGAACGGCAAGGACACCGCGTCGGCGCTGAAGGACATCGAAGGCAGCTGGCCGAAGTGATCTGGGAAGGTGGGCCGGCCTGTGACCACGGGCCGGCCCACCGGCACAGTCGACACCCGTGGGAGGGTTGATGAACTTCGACTTCGCGGAGGAGTCGCCGAAGCTGTTCATGTTGCTCTGGGGGCTGGTGGCCTTCGTCGCGGTGGTGGGCGGCCTGCTCCTGTTGCTGGACGTGGTGCCGTCGTGGTTCGCCCGGCGCCGCGAGGCTCAACTGGTCGCCGCATCGGCCGGCGGCGCACCGCCGCCTCGGCGGCGGAAGCCCCGCGAAGGGCTTTTCGCGCTCTTCTTCCTGCTGCCGACGCTGCTGCTGCTCCTCGTCGGCCTGGTCGTCCCAGCGATCCGCACCACGCTGCTGTCGTTCATGGACGGCGGCAGCCAGAGCTGGGTGGGGCTGGCCAACTACCGGTGGATGTTCGCCGACGACGCGATCGTCCGAGTGCTGCTCAACACGCTCACCTGGGTGATCCTGGTGCCGCTGGTGGCCGCCTCGATCGGTCTGCTCTACGCGGTCATGGTCGACCGGGCCCGGTTCGAGGCCCTCGCCAAATCACTGATCTTCATGCCGATGGCGATCTCATTCGTGGGTGCCAGCATCATCTGGAAGTTCATCTACGCCTACCGGGGCGAGGACCAGGAGCAGGTCGGCCTACTCAACCAGATCCTGGTCAGCCTCGGCGGCAAACCGCAGCAGTGGCTGCTGGAGTCGCCGCTGAACACGCTGCTGCTCATCGTGATCATGATTTGGATCCAGGCCGGCTTCGCCATGGTGGTGCTCTCCGCCGCGATCAAGGCCATCCCGGCCGACATCGTCGAGGCGGCCCGCCTGGACGGGGTCACGCCGTGGCAGATGTTCTGGCAGATCACCCTGCCGAGCATCCGGCCGGCCCTGATCGTCGTGGTCGTGACCCTGTCGATCGCCACACTGAAGGTCTTCGACATCGTCCGGACCGCCACGAACGGCAACTACGACACCAGCGTGATCGCCAACGAGATGTACAACCAGGCGTTCCGGTACGGCGAGAACGGGCGGGGCTCCGCGCTGGCGGTCTTCCTCTTCGTCCTGGTCATCCCGATCGTGATCTACCAGATTCGCAACCTGCGTCAGCAGCGGGAGGGCTGAAATGACCACCAGCACGCCCACCCTCGCCACCGGCACCAAGCAGGATGAGCGCCGCGGCACCGCCCGGCGGGTCCGCAAGCGGCTGAACACCCGGACCGCCACCGTGGTCTCAATCGTCATCGCGCTGCTCTGGACCGTGCCGACCTTCGGCCTGCTCATCTCGTCCTTCCGGCCAGAGGCCCAGATCAAGACCACCGGCTGGTGGACGTTCTTCAGCGACCCCCAGTTCACGCTGGACAACTACCAGGAGGTGCTGTTCGGCACCTCCTCGTCGTCCGGGCAGTTGGCCAGCTACTTCATCAACTCACTGGCAATCACCGTCCCGGCGGTGCTGTTCCCGCTCGCGTTCGCCGCCCTGGCCGCGTACGCGCTGGCGTGGATCAACTTCCGCGGCCGGGACTGGGTCTACATCGCGATCTTCGCGATGCAGATCGTGCCGCTGCAGATGGCCCTGGTGCCGCTGCTCAGCTTCTTCTCCAAGGGAGTCAGCCTGGGCGGGTTCACCCTGCTGCCTGCCTGGGAACTCGACGGCGCCCAGAAGTTCGCCCAGGTGTGGTTCGCGCACACGTGCTTCGCGCTGCCGTTCGCGGTGTTCCTGCTGCACAACTTCGTCGCACAGCTGCCGCGGGACCTGATGGAGGCGGCCCGGGTCGACGGCGCCACCCACCCGAAGATCTTCCGTACCATCGTGCTCCCGCTGATCACGCCCGCGCTGGCCGCGTTCGGCATCTTCCAGTTCCTCTGGGTCTGGAACGACCTGCTGGTCGCGCTGATCTTCGCGGGCGGCACAAACGAGACCGCCCCGCTGACCGTCCGGCTCGCCGAGATGGCCGGCACCCGGGGCAACGAGTGGCAGCGGCTCACGTCCGGCGCGTTCGTGTCGATCGTCGTACCGCTGATCGTGTTCCTGTCCCTCCAGCGCTACTTTGTGCGGGGCCTGCTCGCCGGCAGCGTCAAGGGTTGACCCGCTGCTCCGCCGCCGCCAACTGGTCGGCGGCGGCGGACACGGGCCGGAGCGGGGAACAGCGATGACCAGGATTGACGATGTCGCCCGCCTGGCCGGGGTCTCCACGGCCACCGTCTCCCGTGCGCTGCGCGGCCTGCCCACGGTCTCGGCCGCGACCCGCCGCCGGGTCCTCGCCGCCGCCGAGCAGCTCCAGTACGCGGTCTCGCCGAGCGCCTCCCGGCTGGCCGGCGGCAAGACTGGCACGGTGGCGATCGTGGTCCCCCGGATCACCCGCTGGTTCTTCGCCACGGTCGTGGAAGCCGTCGAGGACCATCTCCACCAGAACGGCTACGACCTGCTGCTCTACAACCTCGGCGGGCGGGAGCAGACCCGGCGGCGGGTGCTGCGCACCGCCAGCCTGCACAAGCGGGTGGACGCCCTCATCCTGGTCGCCACCCCGCTGCGCCCGGCGGACGTGACCGCGCTGACCAAGCTGGACCTGCCCGGGGTAATCATCAGCTCCGGTTCCGGGGTGCCCGGCTGGCCCTGCGTCCGGATCGACGACGTGGCCGCGGCCCGGACCGCCACCCGGCACCTGCTCGACCTCGGGCACACCCGGATCGCGCACATCTCCGGCGACCCGGACGACGAACTGGCGTTCACCACCCACCTGGACCGCCGCCGCGGCTACCAGGAGGCGCTGCGCGCGGCCGGGATCCGGCCCGATCCCAGCCTGGACGTCGAGTCCGGGTTCACCGTGGCCGGCGGCACCCGGGCCACCGCCGAGCTGCTGGCCCGGGGTGAGCCGCCGACCGCGATCTTCGCCGCCTGTGACGAGATGGCGATGGGCGCGATCACCGCGCTGCGCGACGCCGGGCTCCGGGTGCCGCAGGACGTCAGCGTGATCGGCATCGACGACCACGACCTGGCCGAGGTGATCGGGTTGAGCACCATCGCCCAACCGGCGGCGGAGCAGGGGTTGCTCGCCGCCCAGATCCTGCTCGACCCGCTCGGCGTACGCAGCCCGGACCCGTACCCCGGGCTGGCGCCCCCGCCGGGCGACGCCGACGCCGGCGCCGGCGCTGAACCGCCTGCGCCGGTGATCCTGCCCACTCGACTGGTGGTACGTGAATCGACCGCACCGCCCCGGGCACACTGAACGGATCCGGTCGCCCCCGGCGGCCGGGAACGACCGCCCGGCCGGCGGACGGCCACGGCTCGACACAGGGGAGAAGGCTCTGAACACGGACACGACGCGACCGGAACCGGCCGGCGACCCCGGCACCGGCTGGTGGACCGAGGCCGTCATCTACCAGATCTACCCGCGCTCGTTCGCCGACTCGACGGGCGACGGCATCGGCGACCTCCCCGGCATCACCGCCCGCCTCGACCACCTGGCCGAGCTGGGGGTCGACGCGGTCTGGCTGTCGCCGTTCTACCCGTCCCCGCAGGCCGACGCCGGGTACGACGTGGCGGACTACCGGGACGTCGACCCGCTCTTCGGCACCCTCGCCCACGCCGACACGATGATCGCCGAGGCGAAGGCGCACGGGCTGCGGGTGATCGTCGACCTGGCCCCCAACCACACCTCGTCGGCGCACCGCTGGTTCCAGGCCGCCCTCGCCGTCGAGCCGGGCAACCCGGAACGGCAGCGTTACGTCTTCCGGGACGGCCGCGGCCCGCAGGGCGCCGAGCCCCCGAACGACTGGCAGAGCGTCTTCGGCGGCCCGGCCTGGACCCGGGTGCCGGACGGCCAGTGGTACCTGCACCTGTTCGACCCCGGTCAGCCCGACCTGAACTGGGACAACCCCGAGGTGCGCGCCGAATTCCTGGACATCCTCCGGTTCTGGCTGGACCGGGGGGTCGACGGCTTCCGGGTCGACGTGGCGCACGGCCTGATCAAGCAGGCCGACCTGGCCGACTGGCAGGAGCCGCAGGAGATCCTCTCCGGCAACGAGATCGACAAGCCGCGCCCACCGATGTGGGACCAGGACGGCGTACACGAGATCTACCGCGACTGGCGGCGGCTGCTCGACTCGTACGACGGGGAGCGCATCCTGGTCGCCGAGGCGTGGGTGGAACCGGCCGAGCGGCTGACCCGATACGTCCGGCCCGACGAGATGCACCAGGCGTTCAACTTCGAGTACCTGCTCGCCGCCTGGACCGCCCCGGCCCAGTACGCGGTGATCACCCGCTCGTTGGCGGCCACCGACACGGTCGGCGCCCCCACCACCTGGGTGCTCTCCAACCACGACGTGGTCCGGCACGCCTCCCGGCTCGGCCTGCCGGTCGGCACCCCCCGGCCCTACGGCATCGGCATCGGCGATCCGCAGCCCGACGCGGCGCTCGGCCTGCGCCGGGCCCGGGCGGCCACCCTGCTGATGCTGGCCCTGCCCGGCTCCGCATACCTCTATCAGGGCGAGGAGCTGGGGCTGCCGGAGCACACCACGCTGCCCGACGAGGCCCGGCAGGACCCGACCTGGGAGCGCAGCGGCCACACCCAGCGGGGCCGGGACGGCTGCCGGGTGCCGATCCCGTGGGCGGCCGACGATCCGTCGTACGGCTTCGGGCCGACCGACGCGAGCTGGCTACCCCAGCCCCCGATCTGGGCCGAGTACGCCCTCGACCGGCAGCGCGGTGTGCCCGGCTCGACGTACGAGCTGTACCGGACCGCGCTGCGGTTGCGCCGCGAGCACGAGCTGGGCGCCGGGGCGCTGCACTGGCTCTCCTCCGGTGACGAGGTGCTCACCTTCACCAACGGCGGCCTCACGGTGCTGACCAACTTCGGCGCCACGCCGGTCCCCCTCCCACCCGGCGCCGAGGTGCTCGTGGCCAGCGCCCCGCTCGACGAGGCCGACGCCGTCCCGACCGACGTCACGGTCTGGTACTACGTGTAAGGAAGGGCCCCTTATTAACGCCTGGCGTTGTACAGGGGCCCCTTCTTAACACCCTCGGGCCGGCACCGCGCCTGTCGTGCCTCGGAGCAGCTCGCGGTGACGCTTGTTAATAGGGGGCCCCTGCAATGCACGAGGCGTTAATAGGGGGCCCTTCCTTGCAAGCGGGCGCGGGCGTGCAGGAGGTCGTGGACCTGCGCGATGTCCCGAGGGGACGTACGGGCGGCCAGCCAGTACATGAGGCCGGTCGGGATGAAGAAGAGCTGGAACGCGGCCAGGCCGACGGCGTAGTTCAGCGGCGGTGGGAAGACTGCCCGCAGCCCGTGGAAGACCAACCCGACCAGCCCGTTGCCGGCCGCCCGGCCGGCCCCGTTCACCAGGTTGCCCAAGCTGTAGACGGTGCCCCGGTGCTCGGGCGGGTTGACGTCGGCGATCAGCGCGAACCAGTTCGGCGAGTTGGCCGAGGTGAGCGCGAGCGCCAGCACGGCGGTCAACAGGCTCAGGCCGATCGTCGGCTCGCTGACCACGCTGGCCAGCACGGCGGCGATCACCGCGCCGGAGCTGCCGCCGTTCGGCACGTCGATCCGGATCGGCACCAGGAACAGCACCAGGTAGAACGGCACGGCCGCGAGGATGCCCACCGCCGCGACCAGGGCCCGCCCGCTCGGCGTACGCCGTTGGAGCGCGTCGCCGGCCAGCCCGCCCAGGATGGAGAACACCCCGCCGAGCTGGAACAGGGTGGCGAACACGCTGCCCACCACCACGGCGGTGGCCGACGAGTAGCCCTGCGTCTGTGCCCGCTGGGCGAAGAGCACCGGCAGCCAGACCAGCGAGCCAAACGCCGCCTGCGCCGTCAACCCCTGCAGGATCAGCCAGCGGTTGGTCCGCCGGGCCAGGATCCGGGGCAGGTCGGCGCGGCTGATCCGGTAGTCGTACTCGGCGCCGGTGTCGAATGCTGCGGCCAGCTCCGGCTCGCTCTGCCCGCGCCGGATGTCGTACGTGAACAGGTAGGCCACGGTGGCGGCCAGGCCCGCCACGGTGAGCAGCAGGAACGGCCGCCGCCAGTCGGTGGCGCCGAGGAGGCCGCCGGTGAGCGTGCCGGCGAGGGTGCCGACGCCCTGCGACAGCCCCCAGAAGCTCATCACCAGGCCTCGGCGGCGAGGCGAGATCAGATCGGTGACCACCGAGAAGCCGACCGAGCCGACCGCACCCAGCCCGACCGCGGCGACCAACTGGGCGGCCAGGAACGCGGGGTAGTGGTGCGCGAGGGCGCTGCCGCCGGTGCCGGCCGCCCAGATCAGCGTGCCGACCATGAGCAGCGGCTTACGGTTGGTCCGGTCGCCCACGTACGCCCAGCCCACCGCGGCCACCGCGCTGACCAGGAAGCTGACCGCGGTGACCAGGCCGAGTAGCCGCTGCGGCACGCCCAGCGCGCCGGAGATCGGCCCGTACAGCGGGGGCACCAGGCCGATCGCCACGTTGTCCAGCGAGGCGAGCACCACGAACACGACCACGCTGTAGAACCGGTGGGCCGCGTTGCCGCGCCGGGAGATCGTCGTGCCGCTCATTCCCGGCAGCCAACCAGTTACAGATCACGGCCGGATGACAGCCCCGCCGTCGTCAGAGGTAACCGCCGATCTCGACCGGCACCGCGCCGACCGGGACCGCCCCGGCGCGCAGCGCGTACAGCTCCGCCAGCGTGGCACCCTGCGGCGGGAGACCTGCCGAGGTGCCGAGCCACTCCGTCGCCTCGGCGTACGACAGCGGGCCGACCTCGATCCGAGCCAGGCAGCGTCCAGGCCGGACGACCGCCGGATGCAGCCGGGACAGGTCCTCGTTCGTGGTGATCGCCACCAGCACGTCCCGGCCCTGCCCGAGCAGCCCGTCCGTCAGGTTGAGCAGCCGGGACAGCGCCTGCCCGGCCGCCTGCTTGGCCTCGCCGCGGATCAGCTCGTCGCAGTCCTCCAGGATCAGCAGCCGCCAGCGGCGCCCCGTACCGCCCTCCTCGTCCTCGTCGCCCACCGCGATGTCGGAGAGGTAGGCCGCGTCGTTGAAGAGGACGTCCGGATCGAGGACGGCATCGACCTGGCACCAGTCGCGCCACTCCCGGGCCAGCGCACGCAGCGCGGTGGTCTTGCCCGTGCCGGGAGCGCCGTGCAGCAGCACCAGCCGCCCCGAGACGGCCTCCGGGGTGGCGGCCATCAACGCGTCCAGGTTGGCACGCGCCGCCGCGGCGTAGTTGCGCCGGATCGCGGTCCACTCCGGAGCGACGATCGACCGGAGGTCGCGCCGGGCACCCCGGCGCGGGTCGTGGTGCCAGAAGCCGATCCGGCCGGTGTCGGGGTCCTCGGGCTCGGCGGCGCCCTCGACCATCCGGTCCAGGGCCGCCTGCCCGACCTCGTCGTTCACCGCGGTCACGGTCACCTCGGCGTCCCGCCCGTTCCAGGTGACCACCCGGGCCGTCCAGCCCTCGCCGTCGAGCAGCTGGTACCGCCGCCGGTGCTCGACGGCGGTACGCAGGATCCGCGCGTCGGCGGGGGTCAGCGCGGCGTCGGGGCGTAGCCGGGACAGCCGGACGGTCCGCGCCCAGGGATGCCGGCCGGTGACGAAGTCCGCCAGCACCAGCGCGTCGACCACGTCGCAGGGGGTGTCGGCATCGTCGTACTGGAGGACCGAGGGCAGGTGGCTGTCACCGGAAGCGGTACGCATCATCCGATCATCGCCAGCGCCCGCCCCACCCGTACAGCCCTTTACCCTGCCTCAGAATCGAGGCGATCGACGACGAGGTCCCGGGCCTGGGCGTACCGCTCCCGGATGGCTCGGACCTCCGACGACTCCAGCTCGGCTGGCGGCCATAATTCGGCCTCCGCGCCGTTGGGCGGCGCTCCGGACCGAATGAAGGCCGGTCTGACGCCACGCCGCGACCTGGAGCCGTCGTCTGCCGCGTACTCCTCGGCGTCGCCGACCGTCCACGTTGGTGGCGTCGCGCCGCCGAGGGCGACCCAGGCGGCCTGGCGGGCGGCGCCGTCCGCGACGTACTCCCCGGGCGGCGGCACGACCACCGGCCGGCCGAAGACCTGCGGCGCGATCTGCCGCACCGCCGCCGAGCGGGCCCCGCCGCCGACCAGGATGATCCGGCGGGCGGTGGCGCCCTGCGCGGTGAGCGCGTCGAGCCCGTCGGCGAGCGCGCAGAGCATGCCCTCGACGGCGGCCCGGGCCAGGTGGGCCGGGCTGGCGGTACGCAGGGTGAGCCCGTGCACCGAGCCGGTGGCGGTCGGCCGGTCCGGGGTCCGCTCCCCCTCCAGGTACGGCACCATGACCAGCCCGTCCGCGCCGGGCGGGGCGGCCAGCGCCAGTTCGCTCAGCTCGTCCAGGTCGACCCGGAGCAGCGCCGCGGCGGCGTCCAGCACCCGGGCCGCGTTGAGCGTGCAGACCAGCGGCAGGAACCGGCCGGTGGCGTCCGCGAACCCGGCCACCGCGCCGGTGGGGTCGGCGGCGGGGGTGTCGGCCACCGCGAAGACCGTGCCGGAGGTGCCGATCGAGACGACCACGTCGCCGGGACCGGCGCCGACGCCGAGCGCGGCGGCGGCGTTGTCCCCGGTGCCGGGCCCGAGCAGGACCCGGCCGTCGGCCCCGGGCCCGAGCGGCACGCCGCCGGCCGTGGTGCCGGCGAGCGCCGCCGGATCCACCAGCCCCGCCGGCTCCGCGGGGCCGAGGACGGCGGGCACCCCGATCCGCCGACCGAAGGCGCGTTCCAGCAGGTCGAGCCGGTATTCGCCGGTCCGCGGCGACCAGTAGCCGGTGCCGCTGGCGTCACCCCGGTCGGTGCGCAGCGCGTCCAGGCCGGGGGCGCCGGCCAGCCGCCAGGTGAGCCAGTCGTGTGGCAGGCAGACCGCCGCCACCCGGTCCGCGTTCGCCGGCTCGTGCCGGGCCAGCCAGCGCAGCTTCGTGGCGGTGAAGCTGGCCACCGGCACGCTGCCCGTCGCCTCGGCCCAGAACCGCCGGCCGGCCTCGCCGCCGCCCGCCTCCGCGATCAGGTCGTGACCGGCCCCGGCGGAGCGGGTGTCGTTCCACAGCAGCGCCGGGCGGACCACCTGCCCCGCCTCGTCCAGGCAGACCATCCCGTGCTGCTGGCCACCGACCGACACGGCCGCCACGTCGGCCAGCCCGCCGGCCGCGTCGACGGCCGCCAGCAGGGCGGCCCACCAGGCGTACGGGTCGACCTCGGTGCCCTCGGGATGTGGCGCGCGGCCCTGCCGGACCAGCGCGCCGGTCTCCGCGTCCCGGACCACCACCTTGCAGGACTGGGTGGACGAGTCGACTCCCGCGACGAGCGGCATGCCGGCCCGCCTCAGCGCGCGCCGAGCAGGTGCTCGACGGCGAGCTGGTTGAGCCGGACGAAGCCGTAGCCCTTCGCCCCGGCCGCGTCCGGGTCGAACTCCTCGAACGCGGCGCGGTCGGCGAGCAGGTCGGCGTGGCCCTCGCCGGGGTTCAGCGTCGGCGCGCTCAGCTCGGTGACCTGGCTGGCGGCCAGCGCCTCGGCCACCTCCGGGTCGGCCCGGAAGGCCGCGGCCCGCTCCTTGAGCAGGAGGTACGTGCGCATGTTCGCCTCCGCCGACGCCCACACGCCGGTGATGTCCTCGGTGCGGGAGGGCTTGTAGTCGAAGTGCCGCGGCCCGTCGTACGCCTGGCCGCCGTTCGGGCCGCCGTGCTCCAGCAGGTCGACCAGGGCGAACGCGTTGAGCAGGTCGCCGTGGCCGAAGACCAGGTCCTGGTCGTACTTGATGCCGCGCTGGCCGTTGAGGTCGATGTGGAACAGCTTGCCCTGCCAGAGCGCCTGGGCGATGCCGTGCGCGAAGTTCAGCCCGGCCATCTGCTCGTGGCCGACCTCGGGGTTGAGCCCGACCAGCTCGGGGCGGGCCAGGGTGGAGATGAACGCGAGCGCGTGCCCGACGGTGGGCAGCAGGATGTCGCCGCGCGGCTCGTTCGGCTTGGGCTCGAGGGCGAACCGCAAGTCGTAACCCTGGTCGACGACATACTGGCAGAGCAGGTCGACGGCCTCCCGGTAGCGGTCCAGCGCGGCTCGGACGTCCTTGGCCAGGTCGTACTCGGCGCCCTCCCGGCCGCCCCACATGACGAAGGTGCGGGCGCCCAGCTCGGCGGCCAGGTCGACGTTGCGCAGCACCTTGCGCAGCGCGTACCGGCGCACAGACCGGTCGTTGCTGGTGAAGCCGCCGTCCTTGAACACCGGGTGGGTGAAGAGGTTGGTGGTGACCATCGGCACGACCAGGCCGGTCTCGTCGAGCGCCTTGCGGAACCGGGCCAGGTGGGCGTCCCGGGTGGCGGCGTCCGCGCCGAAGGGGACCAGGTCGTCGTCGTGGAAGGTGATCCCGTACGCGCCGAGCTCGGCGAGCCGGTGCACCGCCTCCACCGCGTCCAGCTCGGGGCGGGTGGCATCGCCGAACGGGTCGCGGGCCTGCCAGCCCACCGTCCAGAGACCGAAGGAGAACTTGTCCGCGGGGGTGGGACGGGGCGCCATGGCTGAACCTCCGGGGGTGTCGTCCGCAATTTGTTCAGTGGTTGAATTAAATGGCGGCGGTGTGGCAGTGTCAAGCGGTGAACAGCGACAGCACCACCGGGGCGGTCCGGCAGGGCAGCCTCCGCGAGCTCAACCTCGCGGTGGTGCTCCGACGGATCGCCGCCGCCGACCGACCGCCCTCCCGGGCCGAGCTCGCCGCCGGCACCGGCCTGACCCGGGCCACCGTCTCCGCCGTCGTCGACGGCCTGATCGCCGGCCGGCTGGTCGCCGAGGCGGCGCCCGCGCCGCGTACCGGGGCCGGACGGCCGGCCCGCGGCCTGGTGCTGGCCACCGACGGCCCAGCCGGGCTCGGGCTGGAGGTCAACGTCGACTACCTGGCCGCCTGCGTGGTCGACCTGAGCGGCGCGGTCCGCCACCACCTGGTACGCCGCGCCGACCTGCGCCCGCTCTCCCCCGCCGCCGCCCTGGACCGGCTCGCCGCGCTCGCCGCCGAGGCCCGCGCCGCGGCCGTACGCGACGGGCTGACCCTGGCCGGCACGGCGCTCGCCGTGCCGGGTCTCGTCGGCGAGGGCGGCCTGGTCCGGCTCGCCCCCAACCTGGGTTGGCGGGACGTGGACATCCCCGGGCTGCTGGCCGGGCACCCGCTCGCCGAGCCGGTCGACGGGATCCCCCCGTTGGTGGTCGACAACGAGGCCAACCTGGCCGCGCTCGGTGAACTGCACGCCGCTCCCCCGGGATCCGCCAGCTTCCTGCACATCTCCGGCGAGATCGGCATCGGCGCCGGGATCGTGCTCGACGGGACGCTCTACCGGGGCACCCGGGGCTGGAGCGGCGAGATCGGCCACCTACCGGTGCACCCGGAGGGGCGGCCCTGCCGCTGCGGCGGCCAGGGCTGCCTGGAGCGGTACGCGGGCCAGGAGGCCATCCTGGCCGCCGCCGGACTCGCCGGCGCGGACCTGCCCGCCGACACCGCCGCGACCCGGCTGGCGGACCTCGCCGAGGCCGGCGATCCGGCCACCCTGGCCGCCCTGGCGGGCGCCGGAACCGCCCTCGGAGTGGCCGTGGCGGGCGTGGTCAACCTGCTGGACCTGGACACCGTGGTGCTCGGCGGCGGATACGCCCCGCTCGCCCCGTGGCTCTCCCCGCCGGTGGTCGCCGAGGTCTCCCGGCGGGTGCTCACCGCGGCATGGGCGCCGGTGACGGTACGCCCGGCGGCGCTCGGCGCCCAGTCCGCGGCGGTCGGCGGGGCCGCCTCGGTGGTCCGCCGGATCGTCGACCGGCCCATCGGCTGGCTGACCCGGGCCGGCCCCACGGCCGGCCGCCGGCTCAGTACGCGCCGCGGCCGTTGATCACCGCGCCGAAGGTCTTCCAGAGGATGGCCAGGTCGACGGCGAGCGACCAGTTCTCCACGTAGTAGAGGTCGAGCCGGATGCCGTCCTCCCAGCTCAGGTCGGACCGGCCGCTGACCTGCCAGAGGCCGGTCATGCCGGGCTTCACCAGCAGGCGGCGAGCCACGTCCCCGTCGTACCGGGCCACCTCGGAGGGCAGCGGCGGACGGGGGCCGACCAGGCTCATCTGGCCGAGCAGCACGTTGGCGAGCTGGGGGAGCTCGTCCAGGGACCGCTTGCGCAGCAGCTTGCCGACCCGGGTCAGCCGGGGATCGTCGCGCATTTTGAACATCAGGCCGTCGGTCTCGTTACGCGCGGCCAGCTCGGCCAGCAGCGCGTCCGCGTTGACCACCATGGTGCGGAACTTGAAGACCCCGAACTCCTTGCCGCCCTGGCCGACCCGGACCTGGCGGAACAGCACCTGCCCCCGGCTGTCCAGCCGGACGGCGAGTGCGATCACCACGAGCAGGGGCAGCAGCAGGAGCAACGCCACCAGCGCCACCGAACGGTCGACCAGGCCCTTGACCAGCTTCCGCGCGCCTCGGAACTCGGGCGCCTCGACGTGGATCAGCGGCAGGCCGGCGACCGGGCGGGTGTGGATGCGTGGGCCTGCGACGTCGGTCAACGCGGGGGCCACCACCAGGTCGATCCCGGTGCCCTCCAGTTGCCAGCCGAGCCGGCGCAGCCGGGTCGCGGTCAGCTCACCGGAGGCGGTGACCGCCACGGTGTCCGCGCCGATCGCGCCGGCCGCCTCCGGGATGCCCTGGAACGAGCCGACCACCGGCACGTCGCCCAGCCGCTGCGGCACCGGGGCGAGCAGCGCGTCCGGGATGCACGCGCCGACCACCTGGTAGCCGGCGTACGGCTCGCGGCGCAGGGTGTGCACCAGCTCCAGGACGTGCGCGGTGTCGCCGACCACCAGTACCTTGCGGGCCCAGCCGACGCCCCGGTCGCGAGCCCGGTGCAGCCGCTTGCGCGCGGCGAACCGGGCCACCTCCAGGCCCATCGTGCCGGCCGCGAAGGAGATGGCCAGAAAGCCCCGGGAGACTCCCACGCCGGCGATGTACCCGGCGATCGCGATGCCGCCGGCCAGCCGCAGGCTCGCCGCGCTGACCCGCCGGTACTCGTCGGCGCCGTGGCCGAGCACCCGGCCGTCGTAGCAGCGCATCGCCCGCAGCGAGATCAGCCAGACGAGCAGCAGCGCGGGCACCACCAGCACGTACGGGATCTCCGAGCCGCTCGGCTGCTCGTCGCCGAAGCGGGCGACGTACCCGACCAGGATGGCGACCGCCAGCACGGCGGTGTCCAGCACCACCAGAACCCGGACGTAGGCCCGCTCGGCGGCGCGGGTCGTCGGGCCGGAACGGTCGCCGCCCGGCCGCGTCGCCGTGCTGGCGGGAGTCAACAGCGTCGCCGAGGTCACCGGCCCTCCCCACGTCGCTCAGGCCGCCGCGCCCCCGATCGGGAACCGACGGTCCGAAGCACCAGGCCATCTTGCCTCGATAATTATGGACGCCGATTGATTCGGACGTGTTGCCGTCACATTTCCCCTGCCCACCGGAGTCGGAGAGCATTCCGCCGCACCGACTTTCTCCGATGCGGCGGAAGGCGTGGCGCCGCCGTGCCCGCGTACCGGGCCGCCGCGCGCACAGTGATGAATCAGCGGGGCGCCGGCGGCCGCAGGGCGATCGCCTGCAGGAAGATCTCCCCGATCTTGGTCGGGTCGACGGTGACGAACGGCCGGCCGCCGGTGATCGCCGTGATCGGCTCGAGCTCCGCCTGGCTGACGTCGCTCCCGATACCAATGATGATCACCTGAATCGGCTGCTCCGGGTCGCGCAGCTTCTTCAGCTGGGCGAGCAGGTCCTTCTGCGAGATGCCGTCGGCGTCGTCGTTCTTGCCGTCGGTGAAGAGCACGACCGAGTTGACCTTGCCCGGCTCCCAGTCCTCCTGGACCTTCTTGTATGCCGCCAGCAGCGTGTCGTAGAGGCCGGTGTCACCGTTCGACGGCTTGATCGAGGCAAGGCCCTGCCGCAACGCGTCGCGGTTGCTCGACAACGGCTTGATCGGTACGACTTCCCGGTAGTCCAGCGGCCCGTTCAGGTTGGTGGAGAAGGTCCACAGCCCGATCGCCCAGGAGTCGTCGAACAGTTGGAGGCCCTGATTCGCCGCCGCGACGGTGACCTGCAACCGGGTGGCGCCGTTGGCGGTCGCCACCTTCTGCTTCATCGAACCGGAGACGTCGATGACACTGAGCATGCGGCCGGACTGGGTGGCGACCGACCAGGTGGTGGTGGCCTGCTGGATGGCGATCGGGTCCAGGCCGGCCGCGGCGCCCTGGCTGGCCGGCCCGTCGCCCGCCCGGCTCGGCGCCCCCTGCGGCGCCTGGAACCCCTCGCCCCAGGTGCCGTCGGGTCCGCGCAGCGCCTGTGCGGCGAGCCGGTTGCGGAAGCTCGGGGTGGTCAGCACCTCGAAGAGCACCTTCGCGGCCGACGCCTTGACCTGCTCGATGCCGGGCAGAACCGCGAACGGGTAGTCCAGCGGCATCGGCACCGGCTCCAGGTAGAGCGCGGCCAGCGGGATCGGCGGCTTGGTGCTGTTGTAGGCGATGACGTCCTCTTCGGACAGCGCCGCGGCGCCCAGCCCGGTGGCCATGGCCGCCGGGTCGGACGAACGCGGGAAGCGCGCCAGGAGATCCTGCCGCAGCGAGGAACGGTTGGTCGCCAACTGCCGCAGCGCCCCGATCGTCGCCGCCTGGGCCTGGGCCGACCCGGCGCCGCCGGCGCGGTCGGCCGCGGCGGCCAGCGCGAGCAGCCCGGACAGGCCGGCCGCGTCCTGGGTCGGCTCGACGATGCCGGCGCGCAGCGGCTTGCTGCTGTTGACCTGCCCCAGCAGGTCGGTCCAGGCGAGCCTCTTCTCCGCCCAGCCGATCCGGGCGGCCACCGGCTCGGGCATGGCGACCACCACCGGGCTGCGGGCGATCGAGGCGCCGGTGGTCGGGGCGAGGGCGGTGGCGCCGCCGCTCTTGAGCCGCAGCAGCCAGGTGGACGAGTCCGGCACCCAGATGTCCGGCGTCACCGCGGTGCCGCTGGCCTGCCCGACGCCGGCCAGCGTGGCGCCGTGCTTGCTGGCCACCGCGGCGGCCACCTCGACCGACTCGGCGGCGGTGACGTTCACCGCGATGCAGGTGCCACCCACCGCCGCCCCGTCGGCGACCCAATTGTCGACCGCGGCCTTGACGGCGGGCTGGATCTCCGGGGTGGCCGCGACGGACAGCTGGATCCGTCCCGAGCAGGACGGCCCCGCCAGCTGCTGGTAACCGAACCAGGAGCCGACGAGCACGAGCGCGGTGGCCGTTGCGGCGGCACCTGCCCCTCGGAGGCGTGAACGCATGCGATGGCGGCCAGACACGGTGACCATCCTGCGTATCTCGTGGCGTTACTGCCACAACCGTTCGGACGATAGTTACGCGGCAGCAACCGCTGAGCACCAAATCATTACGTTGAGTGAATGGTCAGTGATCTCTGGTGGCCGCCGTCCACTGGAGTGCCGGGCATCGCAGCCCGACCTCACGGCCGTACGCAGGCCGGGCTCGCCACCGGCACCGGCTCCCCCACCGGCTCCGGCACCCCGGTTTCGGGGTCCACCCGGAAGATCCTGATCATGTCGGCCCGCTCGTCGGCCACGTAGAGATACCCGCCCGTCAGGGCGAAGTGCCGCGGCCACTCCCCGCCGGTGTCGACCTCGGCCACCAGTTCGGGGGCCGCGCCGGCCAGCGCGAAGACTGCCACCGTGCCCACTCCCCGGTTGGCGACATAGAGAAAGCGGCCGTCCGGCCCGACCGCGACCTCGGAGGGCTGGACGTGCCCGACCCGCCCGCTCGCGTCCACCCGGATCCGCTGGTGCAGCCCGTCGGGGGTCAGGTCGTACCCGGTGACCGTCCCGTCCAGCTCGCCCACCAGCCAGCAGCGCCCACCGTCGGGGTGCCGGGCCAGGTGCCGGGGCCCGGTGCCGGCCGGCGTACGCAGCCGCGGGGCGCGCGGCACCAGCCGGCCGGAGGCGGTGTCGAGGCCGTACCGGTAGACCGAGTCGGTGCCCAGGTCGACGGTGAGCAACGGCCCGCCGTCCGGGTCGGGCGAGACCATGTGGCAGTGCGCCTGTTCCTGCCGCTGCGGGTCGGCGCCGTGCCCCTCGTGCCGGACCAGGTCGCTGTGCTCCCCCGGCACGCCGTCGTCGTCGAGGGGGAACACAGCCACGCTGCCGCCGCCGTAGTTCGCCACGAAGAGGTGGCGCCCGTCCGGGGCGACCGCCAGGTGGCAGGGGGCAGCCCCGCCGGTCGGGCGGACACCGATCGGCTCGAGGTCGCCGTCCGGGGCCACCCGGAACGCGCTGACCTGCCCTTCGGACAGTTCGTTGACCGCATAGAGCACGGGCGACGCCGGGTGCCGGACCAGGAACGACGGCGACGGGGTGACCGCCACCGTGCCGAGCGGGGTGAGCTCCCCCGACACCGGATCGCGGCGGGCGGCGACGATGCCCTCGGCCCGCCCGCCCGCCTCCGCCGTGTAGCCACCGATGTGGACGATCATGTCCTGCGTACGCACCGGTCCCACCTTCCGCCGAGTCCTCCGTCGATCCAACCAGAGGCTTGCCCGGATTCCGGCCAGTTGACCGTCTTTCCGGGCTCTGTTTCCGGCAGGCGCGCCGCGTCCGCCGGGCCGGCCGCGGCCGGCCCGGTCAACCCACCGGCACCGGCTCGCCGCGCTGCCGGGCGACGTGCTCGACCAGTTCGATCAGCACCAGCTTGCCGGACTGCCGGTCCCGGGCGTCGCAGAGCACCAGCGGCACGTCGGGGTCCAGGTCCAGCGCGTCGCGTACCGCCTCCAGGCTGAACCGCCGGGACCCGTCGAAACAGTTCACCCCCACCACGAACGGGATGTCGCGCTGCTCGAAGTAGTCGATCGAGGGGAATGAGTCGGCCAACCGGCGGGTGTCGGCGAGCACCACCGCGCCGAGGGCGCCGAAGGCCAGCTCATCCCAGAGGAACCAGAACCGGTCCTGCCCGGGGGTGCCGAAGAGGTAGACCTGCAGGTCATCGTTGATGGTGATCCGGCCGAAGTCCATCGCGACCGTGGTGGTGGACTTCCCCTCCACCCCGGAGAGGTCGTCGGTGCCGACGCCGGCCCCGGTCAACACCTCCTCGGTCTGCAACGGCCGGACCTCGCTCAGCGCGCCCACCAGCGTCGTCTTCCCCACGCCGAAGCCGCCGGCGATGAGAATCTTCAGGGCCAACGGGACCCGCGGCTGGGCCGCCTCCCGATCACAGCGCACGGAGTCCACTGACCACCGCCTTGAGGATGTTGTCGTCGGGCAGAGGCGCGGCGGCCGGCGGCTGGTGCACCGCGACGAGCCCGCGGGCGACCAGGTCGCCGAGGAGCACGCGGACCACGCCGACGGCGAGGTCCAGGTCGGCGGCGAGGTCGACCAGGACGGCGGGCTGCCGGGCCAGCTCGACCAGGCGCCAGTGCTCCGGCTGGAGAGCCGGCAGGCCGCCCGGGTCGGCCGCCTGGGTGGCCCGCACGAACGAAACCAGGTCGAAGCCGTCGACGGGCGGCCGCACCCGTCCGCCGGTGAGGGCGTACGGACGGACGACCGGGCCGGCGGCGTCGTCCAGCCACTCGTGCTGCGGGCCGGGTGAGTCAGTCCGCATCGACCGCACCCGCCGTCGCCCGGACCGGAGCGGTCAGGTTCTCCCCGACCCGGATCACCAACATCGCCATCTCGTACGCCACCAGGCCGATGTCGGCGTCGGCGTCGCTCACCACCGCCAGGCAGGCGCCCTGCCCGGCCGCCGTGACGAACAGGTACGCGGACTCCATCTCCACCACGGTCTGGCGGACCGCACCGCCGTCCAGGTGCCGGGTGGCGCCCTTGGCCAGGCCCGAGAAGCCGGAGGCCAGCGCGCAGAGGTGCTCCGCGTCGCTGCGCCCGAGTTCGGCGGAGGCGCCGAGTAGGAGCCCGTCGGCCGAGAGCATCACCGCCTCGCGGGCGGCCGGTACCCGCTCCACCAGGTCGTCGAGCAACCAGTCGAGATCGGCGTTCTGCCGCGTCGTGTTCACCACTAGGCGTCCCTCTCAGTTGCGATGGGGGGTTCCGGAGCCGGCGCCGGCGGGGACGGCTCGGCGGCCCGGGCGGTCGCGGCCGCCGGGGTGGTCCCCCGGAGCCGGTCGGCGGCGGCGCGTGCGCCGTCCCGGCGGCCCCGGGCGGTGCCGGCCTGGAGCGCGGACATGGCCCGCCGCGCCTCGTCCGGCGACCAGTGCGCCGGGGTGTCCGCGACGGCCGGCCGCGGACGGTTCGCGGGCCCGCGCCGGCGGACCCGGCGGGGCAGGCCGTCGCCGTCGACGGGCGGCTCGACCGAGGAGCCGCGGCCGGCGGAGACCGGCACCACCGCCGACTCGGGGCGTTCCCGAGAGGGCCGGGCGGTACGCGGCCGGGGCAGCGTGCTCAGTCGGGTCACCCTGGCCATCCGTCGCTCGTCGGGGCCGGTCGGGCCGATGGGCGGCTCGTCGGTCATCAGATCGGCCGGCAGGAGCACGGTGGCCGTGGTCCCGGCGGGGGTGGCCAGCCGCAGCTCGACCCGAACGCCGTGCCGGGCGGCCAGCCGGGCGACCACGAACAGGCCCAGCCGGGCGCTGTCGGCCGGGTCGAACTCCGGGGCGCGGGACAGCTTGTGATTACCGTCCGCCAGGGCCTGGGGCGACATGCCCAGCCCGTGGTCGGTGATCTCGATGGCGTACCCGTCGGGCACGCTCCGCCCGGTCACGTCCACGCGGGTGCCGGGCGGGGAGAAGGCGGTGGCGTTCTCGATCAGCTCGGCGAGCAGGTGGATCACGTCGCCGACGGCCCGGCCGAGCACCCCGGCCGGCTGCACCTCTCCCACGTCGACCCGGTCGTACGACTCCACCTCGGAGATCGCGCCGCGCACCACGTCGACCGCGGCGACCGGGCTTCGCCAGCCGCGCCCGGGGGGCGCGCCGGCGAGGATGACCAGGTCCTCGGCGTGCCGCCGGAGCCGGGTGGCGAGGTGGTCGACCTGGAACAGCCCCTCCAGCTCGTCCGGGTCCTCGGTCTGCCGCTCCAGCCGATCCAGCAGCGCCAACTGCCGGTGCACCAGCCCCTGGCTGCGGCGGGCGAGGTTGAGGAAGACCTCGCTGAGGCCCCGGCGCAGGGTGACCTCGTCGACGGCGGCTTGCACGGCGGTGCGGCGTACGTCGTTGAAGGCCCGCCCGACCTGGCCGATCTCGTCGCTGCCGTGGTCCAGCTCGGGCGCCTCCCGGGCGACGTCCACGTCCTCGCCGCGGCGCAGCCGGGCGACCACGTCGGGCAGCCGGTGCTCGGCCATCTCCAGCGCGGCCGTGCGGACCCCGGTCAGCCGGCGGGCCAGCGACCGGCCGCCGCGCAGGGCCACCAACAGGCAGATCACGATGGCGAGCAGGCCGAGCAACCCGGTGGCGGCGAGCCGGACCAGGATGCCCACCGCCATCGGCACGGACCGCTCGGCCAGGTCGTCGGCGCCGCGCAGCTCGAAGTCCCGCAGCCCCTGCCAGACCGCCGCCTGGCTGGACTCCCAGCCCCGTACGTCGAGATCGGCCGGCAGGTCCCGGCTGCGGATCAGGGCGTCCTGCAGGGCGTGCAGCCGGACATACGCCTCCTCCTCGGTGAACCGCTCGTATTCCGCGCGTTGCGCCTCGGGCAGGTCGGCCACCGCGGCCTCGATCAGGAAGCGCTGGTTGTCGATGCTGCGTACCAGCTGCTCGTGCTCGCCCTCGGCGTACCGGCCGGCGGTGAGCGCGCCGGCGAGCAGCGCGTCGGTCTGGCCGAGCAGCTCCCGGGACCGGCCGAGCGCGGTCAGGGCCAGCGTCTCGCGGTTGAGCTGGTTGTCGGGGAGGATGGCCATCGCCGCAAACGCCTGGAAGGCGGAACCGGTCATCCCGCTGTAGAGCCCGATCGCCCCTGCCCGATCGACCTTCCCGGCGTCGATGAATCCCCGGCCGGCGGGCAGCGCGTCGAGCGCGGAGAGCAACTGGTCCAGCCGGGCGTTGAGCAGATCGTCGGCGGCGTCGCGCAGGTCCGGCCCGCCGACCCGGCGGCGCAGCTCGGCCACGGCCTGGTCGGTGCGCGTCCGCTGCTCGGCAAGGGCGGGCAGTGTGGTGTCCCCGGCGAGCTGGACGACCGAGAGCCGGCGTTCCCGTTGCAGCTCGGCGACCACCGCTTCGCCGGGCCGGCCCAGGTCGTAGAGGAGGGTACGCGCGGCGAGCAGGTCGAGGGCGGGGCCGAAGGTCAGCGAGGTGGCGAAGATCCAGAGCGCCAGCAGAGCGGTCACCGGACCGATGACCAGCGCGGTCAGCTTGGCGCGGATCGGCCAGTCACGGGTGTTCATCAGACCTCGCCCGGAAGGTTGTCGCAGGGGTTGCACCGGCATCGGCCGGAGGCGCTCCCGGCCGCGGCGCCCGGCCCGGCTCGGGCGCCCTGGGCAGGATACGTAATCACCGGCGGATGCACTACCGGCCGTCTCGCCGGTCGCTACCGTCCGAAGTCCGGGTCGGATCAAGTTTCGTGCCGGTCGCGCTGGCCTTCTCGCCCGGCGATCGGGCGTTTCGGCCGCCGAATCCCCCAGGAAACTGCCCCGGATCGGGATTGGCGATGACCAGGCGGAGGAAATACCAGCGGGCGAAGGAGGAGCCATGTCGCCGACGCACAACATCCCGAGCCGCTGAGGAGGCCGCCGCCATGCGTCAGGAAGAGCAGCAGGTCACGCAGGGAAAGCCGGAGAGCGTCCCGTCCACGCCGGTGCCGGTCCGCCCGCCCGCCGACGGCCCGGACCGGCGCGCGGAGCCGGACGAGACCCGGGCGTACGACGCGCGCGAGCTCCGGGACGCGGAGGCCGCCGATGCCGACGGCCGGCTGGAGTACCACGACCCGGCGCCGGTGCCGACGGCATTCGGGGCGGCCACGGTGGCTGACGCGGTGGCCGCCTCCGCGATGGCCGGCGCGCAGCCCGAGGACGAGCGGGACGCGCGCGGCGAGGACACCGCCCAGCCCGGCGACGGGGCCCAGGGGCAGACCGAGCCGTTCGACGACGCGCGGGCCGACCCGGACGCCGGCGACTGGCTGCACAGCCCCGAACGGGCGGCGGCCGAGCGCTCCGGCCCGCGGCGCGACGAGGGGCCGCCCGTCGACACGGCCGGGTACGGCAGCGCCGAGCCGGCCATGGTCGACCCGGACGCCGGCGCCCGTGGCGACGAGCGCTGACTCGCGCCCGGGCGGCATGGCCCGGCCGCTGCCGGGTACACCAGGGGGATCACGGAACGGGACAGGAGGACAGCAGCATGACGGATCGTGACCGCGGTGGCGAGCGGCCGCTGGAGGACACCCCCGAGGCGGCCGCGGCGGTGGAGGACGACAGCACGGTGCCGCAGCTGCGTACGGGCGGCGGCGCCGACCGGGACAACCCGACTTTCACCGAGCCGGACGGCGCGGTGCCGGACACCGGGTCGCCGGACATCCTCGGTGACCCGTACGCGGCCGGGTTCGGGCCGACCGGCACCGGGACCGGGGCGACGGGCACCGGCACCGAGGGGGCCGCGGCCAACAGGCGCACCGGCGGAGAACAGCCGTGGGATCCCGAGGACCTGGTGATGGCCCGGGGCCAGGACCTCACCCCGGCGAACATCGAACGGGCCCGCCGCGACCTGGCCGAGCTGGGCCGGGCGGCGATCGAGAAGACCGTCCCCTGACGGCCGTACGCCGCACGGCCGGGGGCCCCTGGCCGACCTCGGGGGTCGGCCAGGGGCCCGGGGGAACCCACGCGGCGGTGCCTCACTCCCGCCGCTGCGGGTGGGCCGGCCGCCGGTTCAGGAGAGCGGCGGGTAGGCGTTGCGCATGAGCTCCTGGAACTGCGCGGAGAACCAGTGCCCCGAGACCGGGGCGTTGGGCAGCGCGCCGCTCGGGTTGTTGCCGTTGCGGGCGTTACCGGTGTACGTCGGGTCGCACATCCGGTCGAAGCCCTTGCCCTCGTCGTTCGGGATGGCGCTGCTGGAACCGTCCGACTCGCCCGGGGGCTTGATCCAGACGTACGCGTCGATGCCCGCCTCGGGCGCGGCCTTCGGCCGCTCGCCGAGGCCCGCGCCGGCCTGGTTGCACCAGTTGCCGGCGTGGATCCGGCGGTCGATCCGGCCCCCGTTGACGTAGGTGTCGACGCTGGTCATCGGGCCCGGGCCGGTGGGCCGGGCGGACCCGCCCCAGCCGTTGCGGGAGGTGTCGATCAGCATGCCGATGCCGTTGTCGAAGCCGACGGAGACCAGCTTCTGCCGGAACGCCTGGGCGAACGACAGCTCGTCGACGTACTGGTTCCAGTCGATCCATTTGGACTGCCGCACGGTCTGACCGTTCACCGAGTCGGTGATCTTGACGTACGGCTCCTTCAGGGCGGAGTAGTTCGCCGTGTTGACGATGAAGCCGTGCACGTTGCGCACCGTGCTGCCGGAGGCGACGGCGGCGCTCTTCAGCATGTCCGCGGTCGGGCCGAAGTTGCTGTCCCAGCCGATCCAGCCGTGGTGGGCGGCGTCGATGTAGTTGTAGACGTTGCCGATCGCGCCCAGCTTGGCCAGGGCGTAGCCGACGCCGTTCACGTACGCGCCGTTGGCCTTGACCGTGTCGCACATCGCGGTGCCACCCGGCTGGCCGGAGGTGTTGGTCACCAGGTTCGGCAGCGAGTCGATCTCGATGATGTTGATGATCCTCAGGCTGGCGTACTTCGAGTCGGCCTGGATCGCCGCGATCGGGTCGATGTACTCGGCCTTGTACCGGGGCAGGTCGTTCGGGCCCAGCTCACCGTTGGAGGCCAGCGCGGCACAGTCCCGGCCGGGCAGGTTGTAGATGACGAACTGGATGTAGCCGGCACCCTGCCGCAGCGCCTCGTCGAGGTGGGCGCGCATGCCCCGGGCCCCGGGGGTGCCGTTGATGGCGGCGATCCGGTCCATCCACACGCCCGTCGGGTTGTTCGAGACCCGGCTGCCGCCCGCCTCGGCGTCCGCCTTGGCCTTCCAGTCCGGGTTCACGTAGCCCTTGGCCCCGGCGTACGGGTTGTCCACCTTCTGTCCCGGCGGCGGGCTGGTCGGCGGCGGGCTGGTCGGCGGCGGGGTCGTCGGCGGCGGGCTGGTCGGCGGCGGCGTCGTGGTCGGCGGGGTGGTGGGCGGGGTGCCGCCGTTGCAGACCGTGCCGTTCAGGGTGAACTGGGTCGGCTTCGGGTTGCTGTCGCTCCAGGCGCCGTTGAACCCGATGGTGACGCTGGCACCGGTGGGTATCGAGCCGTTGTAGGACTCGTTCTGCGCGGTGACGTTCCGGCCGCTCTGCGACCACCTCGCCGCCCAGCCGTTGACGACCTGCTGGGAACTGTTCGGGAAGGTGAAACCGAGCGTCCAGGCACTCAGCGGGTCACCGAGGTTGTTGATGATCACGGTGGCGGTGAAGCCACCCGGCCAGTCGCTGGTGGTGTAGTCCACGCTGCACTGGGTCGCGGCCTGCGCCGCGGTGACCGGGATGGTCACCAGCCCGCCGGCGACCAGGACGCCCGCACCGGTCAGTGCGAGCGCCCGGCTCCGGCCGGACAGCCTTCTCCACAGATTCATGCCACTGATCTCCTTGAGCGAGACCGGATCCGCGTACGGCCCGGCGAGAGTGGCCCTCGGGACGTCCGCCACGGACGGCCGCCGGTGCCACGGGTGTCTTCGGGGGGTGCCCGACCCGGACGGGCGTGGTGGTGGTGAACCCGACCGGCCGGCCCGGCCGGTCGAGGAGTCGGACGTCGCCCGGTCACCCGGGTGCCCTCGACGTCTGAGCTCGCGGTGTGGCTCCCCGAACCGCGTGCAGCGATTCTTACATGGGAGCGCTTCCATGGCAATGCCTCGATGTACTTACCGTACCGGCCATACGGGTGAACAGCCCAGGCAGCACTAGCGCGGCTGGTTGCGGCAGGTGCGCCGCACCGGGCCGAACCACCCTGAAGACCACCAAAGGGTGCATCGGGTACGAGACCGGACTTGTAGCACCCCTATTCCCCCAAGAGCCAACAAACTCCTAAACACGAATCTTTCCTCGTGTAAGTCACGAAAGGGTCTAACGTCGGGCGTAGCTCGACCGCCGTCGGGCTCAGGACAACAGGGGATGGAGTGACACAGGTCATGGGAAAGAAGATGCTCGGGAAGGTCGTTGCGGGCGCCGCCCTCGGCGGCGCGTCCCTGCTGCTGTTCACGCCCGGGATGGCGAACGCGGCCGGGCACGGCGCGTATGTAGGCGACGTCGTCGCGAAGCCGCAGATCAGCCTTCTCGACACCTGCTCTCGGAACCACGGGGACTGGGACTTCAAGGACTTCGACCACAAGGACTTCGACCGCAAGAACGAGGACCGCAAGGACTTCGACTTCAAGGACGAGGACAACAAGAAGCACGACGGCAAGGACCACGACTTCAAGGACGAGGACCGCAAGGACCACGACTTCAAGGACGAGGACCGCAAGGAAGAAAAGCAGAAGGACGAGAAGCAGAAGGACGAGAACGGCAAGGGCTGGGGCGGCCAGCCCGGCGAGTCCTGGCAGCCGGGCCAGGGCGGCGGCATGGCCGACGACCAGTCGGACATGGACAACAAGAAGCACGACGGCAAGGACCGGGACAAGGACAAGGACCGGGACAAGGACCGGGACAAGGACCGGGACAACAACGACGAGGACAACAAGAACCACGACGGCAAGGACCGGGACAAGGACAAGGACAAGGACCGGGACAAGGACCGGGACAAGGACCACTGCTTCCCGAAGGGCCACGTCGACGGTGGTGACGGTGGCATGACCACCACCAGCCTGGACCGCAGCATGGCCGCCAGCGGGGTGGGCGTGATCGGCGCCGCCGCCCTCGGCGGGATGGTCCTGCTGCGTCGGCGGCGGGCCAATGACCTCGTCTGACCAGACGGCGACACGGGCCGGCGGCCGTCACGGGAGACCGTGGCGCGCCGCCGGCGCGGCCGTCGTCGTCCTCCTCGCCATGGTGGGGGCCGGCATGATCGGCGCATCCTTCCGGACCGTGCCGCCGCCCCAACCGCCCCAACCGCTCGCCCAGGCCGGCACGGCCGACCCGATCCCCACCTCAGCCGCTCTCCCGGGCCCCTCCTACGGCACCGGTCCGATGACCGCCGACCAGGCATCCGCCGACGACACGGCGCTGCCGGACCCGGACCTGGCCCCTGCCGCGCTGCCCCGGTCGGCCCCGACCGCCATCGCGATCCCCCGCATCGGCGTGCACGCCGAGATCATGAGCCTCGGGCTTAACGCGGACGGCACCGTCCAGGTGCCCCCGCTGGAACAGGCCATGAAGGCCGGCTGGTACTCCCGCGGGGCCAGCCCCGGCGAGGTCGGCAACGCGGTCATCGTCGGCCACGTCGACTCGGCCAAGATCGGTCCCGCGGTCTTCTACAGCCTCGGCTCACTCAAACCAGGCGACACCATCAGCGTCGCCCGGGAGGACCGCTCGACCGCCACCTTCACGGTCAACGAGGTGAAGTCGTACCCGAAGACCGCCTTCCCCACCGAGCTGGTCTACGGCCCCAGCAACAGACCCAGCCTCCGGGTGGTCACCTGCGGCGGACAGTTCGACCAGAACTCCCGCAGCTACCTCAACAACGTCATCGCCTTCGCCACCATGACCCAGTGAGGCGGCGCGAACGGGCGCGGCCCGGTGGTCGGTCGCCCGACCACCGGGCCGCGCCGGTGTCCGTCGCTGATCAGGCCGCCGCCGAGGTCCGCACCAGGGTACGGATCTGACGCAGCAGCACCGACAGGGCGGAAAGGTCGGCGCGGGACTCGTCGAACTCACCCATCGCCCGGTGCGCCCGGTGGATCGAGGTGGCGTTCGCCTGCTCCCACTCCTGCACCCGGTCGACCGGCGGCAGGTTGTCCGGCGTGGAGCCGAGGACCTCCGCGGTGAGCGCGGCCAGCGCGGCGTACAGGTCGTAACGCAGCGCCATCCGGGCCAACGTCTGCCAGCGGTCCTCCCGCGGCAGCAGGGAGATCTTCGACAGCAGGGCGTCCACCCGGAACCGGTCGGAGAGGACGAAGTAGACCGCGGCCACCTCGTTCACGTCCCGCCCGGTCGACTGGGCCGTCTCCACCACGTCGAGCAGGCCGAAGCTGTACATCAGCCGGGTCGACTGCTCGGCCAGCTCGCGGGGCAGCCCCTTCTCGGTCAGCGAGTCGATGTGGGCGACGATCGCCTCCCGCTCGCTGCCGTAGAAGAGGTTCTCCAGGTCGGGCAGGAGCCGAGCCACCCCGTCCCGCAGCCGGGCGATCTCCCCCGGCACGTCGATCGGCGAGCGCCGGTTGGTGACCAGCCAGCGCACCGCGCGGTCGAGCAGCCGCCGGGTGTCCAGGTAGACGCTCGTCTGCAGGTCGGGCGAGACCTTGTTGTCCAGCGCCTCGATCGCCTGCCAGAGGTCGCGCAGCCCGAACACCTCGCGCACCACCACGTACGCCCGCAGCACGTCCGCCGCCGACGCGGCCGTCTCCTCGACGGCGCGGAAGACGAACGAGATGCCGCCCCGGTTGATGGCCTCGTTGACCAGCACGGTGGTGACGATGTCCCGGCGCAGCCGGTGGCGGCCCATCCGGTCGGCGAACCGCTCGCGCAGCGGGATGGGGAAGTAGTTGACGAGGATGTCCGTCGTCCAGTCCTCGTCGGCCAGCCCCTCAGCGACGATCTCGCGCTCCAGCACGATCTTCACGTACGCCAGCAGCACCGCGAACTCCGGCGGGGTCAGCCCGGTCTCGGTGCGGACTGCGAGCTCCTCGTCCGGCGGGAGCGCCTCCAGCGCACGATCGAGCTGCCCGGCCCGCTCCAGCTCGGTGATCATCCGACGATGCACCGGGAGCAGCGAGGCGGCCTGGGCCTGGGCGTTGATGAGCGCCCGGGCCTGCTCGTAGTTGCTCCGCAGCACCAGCTCGGCGACCTCGTCGGTCATCTGGGCCAGCAGCTCGTCGCGCTCCGGCCGGTCCAGCTCGCCGTCGGCGACCGCCGTGTTGAGCAGGATCTTGATGTTCACCTCGTGGTCGGAGCAGTCCACCCCGGCCGCGTTGTCGATGAAGTCGGTGAAGTTCTTGCCGCCGTTCTGTGCGTACTCGATCCGGCCGAGCTGGGTCCAGCCCAGGTTGCCGCCCTCGCCGGCCACCCGGCAGCGCAGGCTCTTGCCGTCCACCCGGATGGCGTCGTTGGACTTGTCCCCGACCTCGGCGTTGGTCTGCGTCGCCCCCTTCACGTAGGTGCCGATGCCGCCGTTCCAGAACAGGTCCACCGGAGCGGTGAGGATCGCCTTCATCAGCTCCTGCGGAGAGATCTGCTCAACGTCGTCGTCGAGGCCGAGCCGCGCCCGCACCTGCGGGCTGATCGGGATCGACTTGGCGGTACGCGAATACACCCCGCCGCCTTCCGAGATCAGCTCCGGGTTGTAGTCCTGCCAGGACGAGCGGGACAGCTCGAACAGCCGCCGGCGCTCGACGTAAGAGGTGGCCGCGTCCGGATCCGGGTCGAGGATGATGTGCCGGTGGTCGAAGGCGGCCACCAGCCGGATGTGCTCCGACAGCAGCATCCCGTTGCCGAACACGTCGCCGGACATGTCGCCGACGCCGACCACCGTGAAGTCCTGGGTCTGGGTGTCGTGCCCCAGCTCCCGGAAGTGCCGCTTCACCGACTCCCAGGCGCCCCGGGCGGTGATGCCCATCTTCTTGTGGTCGTAGCCGGCCGAACCGCCGGAGGCGAACGCGTCGCCGAGCCAGAAGTTGTGCGCGGCGGAGATCTCGTTGGCGATGTCGGAGAACGTCGCGGTGCCCTTGTCCGCCGCCACCACCATGTACGGGTCGTCGCCGTCGTGCCGGACCACGTCCTCCGGCGGCACGATCTCCCCGCTGACGATGTTGTCGGTGACGTCCAGCAGCGCGCCGACGAACTCCTTGTAGCAGACCACCGCCTCGTCCCGGTCACCCGGCTTCTGCTTGAGCACGAAGCCGCCCTTGGCGCCCACCGGCACGATCACCGCGTTCTTCACCATCTGCGCCTTGACCAGGCCGAGCACCTCGGTGCGGAAGTCCTCCCGCCGGTCGGACCAGCGCAGGCCACCCCGGGCCACCGGCCCGTACCGCAGGTGCACGCCCTCGAACCGGGGCGAGTAGACGAAGATCTCGAACTTGGGCCGAGGCGCCGGCAGGTCCGGGATCGCCTGCGGATCCAGCTTGAACGCCACGTAGGACTTGGGTCGCCCGCCGACCGGCTTCTGGTAGAAGCTGGTCCGCAGGGTGGCCTGGATCAACGTCAGGTACGACCGCAGGATGCGGTCCTGGTCGAGGCTGGCCACGTCGTCCAGCGCCACGCCGATCGCGGTGACCAGCTCACCGCTGCGCTGCCGCCGCTCGTCCATGGTGGTCGCGCCCGGGGCGAACCGGGTCTCGAAGAGCTCCACCAGCAGCAAAGCGATCTTCGGGTACGCGATGAACGTCTGCTCCATGTACTCCTGCGAGAAGACGGTGCCCGCCTGCCGCAGGTACTTCGCGTACGCCCGGAGCACCACCACCTGCCGCCAGGTGAGCCCGGCCCGGAGCACCAGCTCGTTGAAGCCGTCCACCTCGGCCTCGCCCCGCCAGGCGGCGGCGAAGGCGTTCTCCGCGTGCGGGCGGACCTCGGCCAGGTTCTGGTGCGCCTCGGGCAGTCGCAGCCCGAAGTCGTACAGCCAGATGCGGCCGTCGATCCGCTCCACCTCGTACGGGTGCTCGTCGACGACCTTGACGCCGAGCGAGTGCAGCACCGGCAGCACCGCGGAGAGCATCATCGGCTCGCCGTACCGGTAGACCTTGAACCGGACGTCCATGGCCTCGTCGGCCTCCGCGCCCCGGCCGCCGCCGGGCCGCGGCGCGACCTGCTTGCGGAACAGGTGCATCTCCAGCTGGCCGGACTCCTCCAGCAGCTCCAGCTTGGCCAGGTCCTTCATCGCCTCGTACGGCGTGTGCCCGTCCTTGTAGCCCTCCGGGAACGCGTCGGCGTACCGGGAGAACAGGTGCTTGGCCTGCTCGTCGCCGAGCTTGCGCTCCAGCACCAGCCGGTAGTCGTCGTCCCAGAGCCGGGTCGCGTCGGCCAGCTCCTCGGCGAGCAGGTCGGCGTCGATCTCCCCGGGCGGGTTGTTCGGGTCGGTCCGGACGGTGAAGTGCACCCGGGCGAGCATCGACTCGGTGACCCGGGTGGTGTAGTCGACCCCGAGGCCGTTCAGCTCGCGCAGCAGGATGTCCTGCATGCGCAGCCGGTTCTGGGTGGTGAACCGGTCCCGGGGCAGGTAGATCAGGCAGGAGATGAACCGCCCGTACCCGTCCCGGCGCAGGAACACCCGCAGTTGCCGGCGGCCGGCCATCCGCAGCACGCCGATCGTGGCGTGGTAGAGGTCGTCGGTCTTGATCTGGAACAGCTCGTCGCGCGGGTAGGTCTCCAGGATCTGCAGCAGGTCCTTGCCGGAGTGACTGCGCAGGCTCAGCCCGGAGCGGTCCAGCACCTCGGCGACCTTGCGGCGGACCACCGGCAACTCCTGCACGCTGGTCCGGTACGCGGCGGTGGAGAACAGGCCCAGGAAGCGCCGCTCGCCGACCACCTCGCCGGCCTCGTTGAAGATCTTGAAGCCGATGTAGTCGAGGTAGGCCGAGCGGTGCACGGTGGCCCGCGAGTTGGCCTTGGTGATGATCAGCAGGCGCTTCTCCAGCACCTTCTCGTGGGCCTCGGGGGTCATCGAGGACAACGCCCGGGACTCCGGCGCGTCCGAGCGCAGGATGCCCAGCCCGGTGCCCAGCACGGCCTCCAACGCCTGACCGCCGTCCGCGCCGTCGGTGTCGACGAGCCGGTACTCGCGGTAGCCGAGGAAGGTGAAGTGGTCGTGCGCCAGCCAGCGCAGCAACTCCACCGAGTCGGTGATGTCCTTCTCCGGCACCGGCGGGCGGTTGTCCGAGGTCCGGGCGGCGGCCAGCTCGTCGGCCTGGGCCAGGGCCCGCTGGCGCATCTTCGGCCAGTCCTCGACGGCCTCGCGGACGTCGGTGAGCACCCGCTGCAGCTCCTTGCGCAGCTTCTCCCGTTCGGCCGGGCCACGCACCGGGTCGATCTCGATGTGCATCCAGCTCTCGACCAGGTCGCCGGCGATCGCGTCGTCCGGCTCCACGTCGGCGGAGACCTCGGTCAGCCGGCCCAGCGGCTCCCGCCGCACCACCACGAGCGGGTGCACCAGCAGGTGCACGTCGAGGTGGTAGGTGTTGAGCAGCGCGGTCACCGAGTCGACCAGGAACGGCATGTCGTCCGTCACGATCTCGATGACCGTGTGGTGCTGGTCCGCATCCGGCTCGTGGATCCGTAGCTTCAACTCACCCGGTACGCGCTGCTGGGCCAGATCCCGGTGTGTTCGGGCGGCCTCGAGCATCTCCTCGGCGGTGAAGCCGATCAGCTCCTCGTCGGGCGCGAACCGCCAGAAGCGGCTGACCAGGGTCGCCACGTCGTGGTCGTCCCCGGCCAGCGCGACCGCCTGGGCCACCAGGCGCTCCGCGTTGGGTACCGGCTCGTCCAGCTCGGCTTCCTCCGCCTCGTCGGCCAGCGCCTGCACGGGCAGGCCCAGCTCGTGGAGGGTGTCGATGCTGGAACCGGTCATCCCGGTCGCTCCTGTGTCGAGACGGCCGAAACCGTCCCCGTCGGTCTCCGTGTCGAAGCTGTCGTCTTCCCGGCCGGTGTCAACCTGCCGGAGGTCGGGTCCCGGTTTAGTCGCCGGACGCCGGTCCATCGGTGCCACTCCCCTCGACCCACCGCGTTGTGAGTCACTCTGCCGCCCAGCCTAGGCCCTACCGCTCTGCCCGTTCGTCAGCGGACCACTGGCCGGACGTCCGGTTCGGGACTCTGTCCTTTCACCCGTTGCAGGTCCGTGGTCGCCCGGTCGAGGAGTACCCCGGCTCGCGATGTTCATCACACTGCCACAGGCGTGTCTTTCCGCACTCCGGAGCCGCGGGCGGGGCGGTGGAAACGCGACCGTCGTACTAGCGTGCGGGGCAGCTTGATCCCGGAGGACAGCTTCATGCCCGTGTCGTACCCCGTTCGCCGCCGCCTCTCCCCTCGGCCGCTCCTCGCGGCGCTGGCCGCCGCCGCATTGGTGGCGGGCGCGTTGACCGGCTGTTCCGGCGAGGACGGGCCGGAGCAGAGCGTCGAGGCGTTCCTCAAGGGCTGGCGCTCCGGCAACCTCCAGGCGGTGGGCTTCATCGACCCGAGCGGCGCCCGCGTCCCGGCCGCCGAGGTGGCCAAGGAGATCAAGGCGCTCTCCGGCGAGTTGGCCGCCACCCCGCCGGAGCTGAAGCAGGTCGGCGACGCGAAGATCACCGCCGACACGGCCACCGCGCGGATCCAGGTGACCTGGACACTGCCGGGCCAGACCCGCTGGGCCTACGAGAGCCCGGTACGCCTCAAGCGCGGCGGCGACGACCGGTGGCAGGTGATCTGGGAGCCCGCCGTGTTGCAGGAGAAGCTGGAGCAGGGTGACCGGCTCGCGCTGCGCCGCGAGAGCGCCCCCCGGGCCGCGGTGCTGGACGGCGCGGGCAACCCGATCGTCGCGCCGCGCCCGGTGGTCCGGGTGGGCGTGCAGCCCAGCGAGGTCACCGACGTCAAGGCGCTGGTCCGGCAGCTCGACCCGGCGTTCAAGGCGATCCGGCCCGCCCTCGTCCCACCGGTCGACCTCGCCGACCTGCCCAAGCGCATCGCCGAGGCCGACCCGGGCGCGTTCGTCGAGGTGGTGACGCTGCGCGACGAGGCGTACCGCCAGATCAAACCCCGGATCTACGACCTGCCCGGCACCGTGTTCCACACCGACAAGCTGGACCTGGCGCCGACCCGGGAGTTCGCCCGGGCCCTGCTCGGCTCGGTCGACCCGGCCCAGGCCGACGACCTCAAGGCCCACCCGGACAAGTACGTCGCCGGTGACCTGGTCGGCCACGGCGGCCTCCAGGGCCGGTACGACGACCGGCTGCGCGGGGTCCCCGGCCTGACCGTGGTCGT
Organism: Micromonospora sp. SL1-18; assembly: GCF_047921505.1. NCBI lineage: Bacteria > Bacillati > Actinomycetota > Actinomycetes > Micromonosporales > Micromonosporaceae > Micromonospora > Micromonospora sp. SL1-18. The sequence goes on from NZ_JBLROA010000022.1 coordinate 67,449, forward strand.
CGAACGCACCGGACCGGACGGCACCACCGACTCCACCGGCACCGAGGTGTTCCACAGCGAGCCGAAGGCCGGCCAGCCGCTGAAGACCACCCTCGACGTGGCGACCCAGAACGCCGCCGACGCGGCGCTGCACGGGGAGTCCCGACGTTCCGCCCTGGTGGCCGTACGGATCGGCGACGGCGCGGTGCTGGCCGCCGCCAACGGCCCCGGCCCGGCCGGCGAGAACCTCGCCTTCACCGCCCAGGTCCCGCCCGGCTCGACGTTCAAGACGGTCAGCGCGCTCGCCCTGCTGGACCGGGGCGCGGTCACCCCGGACACGCCGGTCGACTGCCCGAAGACCCGCGAGGTGGACGGCCGGCCGTTCAAGAACTCCGACGACTTCGAGCTGGGGACGGTCCCGTTCACCACCGACTTCGCGAAGTCCTGCAACACCGCCTTCGTGGCGCTGGCGCCGAAGCTCGGGCCGGACGGTCTCGCCACCACCGGCCGTACGCTCGGCCTGGAGGCGAAGTGGGACCTGGGCGCGGAGGTCTTCGCCGGCTCGGTCTCCGCCAACGGCTCAGCCACGGAGCAGGCCGCCGCCGCGATCGGCCAGGGCACCACCGTGGTGAGCCCGCTGGCCATGGCCGGCGCCACCGCCGCCGTGGCCCGAGGCCGCTGGGAGCAGCCGAAGCTTCTGCTCGACCCGGCTCCGCGGCAGCCGGCCCCGGCCGGCCCGGCGCTGAAGCCCGAGTCCGTGGCGGCGCTGAAGACGATGATGCGCGCGGTGGTCACCGGCGGCACGGCCAGCGCGTTGAAGGACGTCCCCGGCGAGCCGGTGTACGGCAAGACCGGCACCGCCGAGTACGACAACAACCCGGCCCACACCCACGCCTGGTTCGTCGGCTGGCAGGGCGACGTGGCGTTCGCGGTCTTCGTGGAGCAGGGCGGCGCGAGCACGGCCAGTGCGGTGCCGATCACCGAACGCTTCCTCCGGGCCCTCGCGAAGCCCTGACCGCCGCAGGCCCGGCATCGGACCGCCGACGCGGCGGTGTGCAGCCGGACACCGCCGTTCTGCCGGACCTGGCGTCGATCAGGCGATGTCGAGCCCCGGCCGGGCGGACGCGGGCGGGCCGGCCGGCTCGGGGCCGGCGAACGCCCGCTCATCGCCGCCGCCGTCCGGCTCGACGGTCCCGTCCTCCTCGGGCACGGGCGGGGTCGGTACGGGGCCGAGAGGCTCCACGGCGACCGCGGGGGCCGGGACGCCCGGCAGCGGCAGGGCGCGCTCCACGGGGCGACCGTTGCCGCGCCGGGGCGGCGGCGCGGCTGGCAGCAGCCGGGGCGGCAGCGCGCTCGGCGCCGAGACCGGGGCCAGGGCGGACACCACCGTGTTGACGATCTCGTCGGCGTACGTCCCGTCCGGGTCGTAGTCAGGGTCGAAGACGGTCAGCTCGACCCCGAGGCAGTGCGGGGTGTCCACCAGGCCGGCGAGCAGGATCTCCAGCTCGGCGAAGGCGATCCCGCCCGGATCGGGCGCGTCCACCGCGGGCATCACCGCCGGGTCGAGCACGTCCACGTCGACATGCACCCAGTAGCCGGCGCAGTCCGCCAACTGCTCGTGCGCCCACTGGGCGGTGCGGGCCGCGCCCTCGGCCCGCAGGGCCGGCACCGGCCGGGTGGTGATCCCGGCGGCCTGCAGGTCGAGCCGGTACTCGTCCTGCGCCCGGATGCCGAGCACCACCACGTCGATGTCCCGGAAGTAGGGGCGCCGCCCCTCGATGGCGGCCAGGTCCGCCTGTCCCCGGCCGGTGACCAGGGCCAGGTCCTCCCCCGCCGCCGCGCCCACGTACGAGGCGTTGCCGGGGTGCCGGAAGTCGGAGTGACCGTCGACGAAGACCAGCCCGATCCGGCCGCCCACCGCCTCGCCCAGCCGATGCATGGCCAACGCCGAGCCGAGCAGCACCGAGCAGTCCCCGCCGAGCACCAGCGGGAACTCGCCCCGGTCGATGATCGCGCCGATCCGGTCGGCCAGCGCCACCGAGTACCCGGAGATCTCGCGGGCGTGGCAGACCCCGTCGCCGGGGCGCCAGTCGCCCGGGTCGTACCGGGGCGGGGTGAGGCAGCCGGCGTCGCGGGCCCGCAACCGGGCGAGCAGATCGTGGTCGCGCAGGGCGCCGGGCGCCTTGGCGCAGCCCGGGACCGAGGTGACGGTCGGCGGACGCAGGCCGAGGTTGGTCGGCGCGTCGAGGACGGCGATCCGGCGCATCATGGGCTCCCGTCCTCGGTGGTCGGGCGGGCCGGCCGGTACGCCGGCCCGCGCTGGCGTGCTACGTACTCAGAACAGGGCGCTGGCCAGGGCCCGTCGGGCCGACGCCACGGCGGGGTCCTCCGGACCGGCGATGGTGAAGAGGCCGACCAGGTGCTGGCGTACCTTCTCCCGGTCGTCGCCGGCGATCCGCCGGACCAGCCCGACCAGACGGTGGTAGGCCTGCTGGGCCATGCCGCTGAGCACCTCGATGTCGGCGGCCAGCAACTGGGCGTCGACGTCGTCGGGGGCGGCCGCCGCCGCGTCGAGCGCCGCCTGCGGGTCGACGCCGACCACCCGGCGGGCCAGCCCGACCTGGGCCAGCCCCGCCTCCGCCGCCGCGTCCGCCGGGGACTCGGCCAGGATCTTCCGGTACGCCCGCTCGGCCTCGTCCAGGTCGCCGCTCATCAGGGCGTCGTCGGCCTCCCCGAGGCGAGGATCCTCCGGCGCGGCGACGCTGACGCCGCCGGCCTTCAGCACGGCCTGGATCCACTGGCGCAGCTGGGCCTCCGGAACCACCCCGGAGAAGGCGTCGACCGGCTGCCCGCCGACGATCGCGTAGACCATCGGGATGCCCTGCACCCGGAACATCTGGGCGATCCGCGGGTTGGCGTCGACGTCCACCTTGGCCAGCACCCACGCGCCGCTGTCCTCCACCGCCAGCCGTTCCAGCACCGGGGAGAGCTGCTTGCAGGGCTCGCACCACTCGGCCCAGAAATCGACGACCACCGGGGTGGTCAGCGAGCGTTCGAGAACCTCGGACTGGAATGTCGCCTCGGTCACGTCGATGACGCTGATCCCGCCGACCGCGCCACCCGGCGCACCGGCGGGGGGACCGGCCTTGGCCGGGGCAGGGGTGGGTGCGGCGCTGCGCAGCGCGCTGAGGTCGACCGCGCCGCGGGTGAAGATCGACGAGGTGATCCGTGGGTCGCTCATGGTTACCTAGTCTCGCACGTGTCCCGCCTGCTCCTGGGGTAAGGAAGGGCCCCTTCTTAACGCCAAGGCGTAGGGAAGGGACCCCTGTTAACACAACGACGGTCTGAACGATCGCTAAGGCAGCGCGAACCGGTTGGTCGTCCGACTCAGGCCGACGGCGCTGCCGGCCCGCCGAGGGCCACGTCGTCGACCCGGATGTTGATCTCGTCGACCCCCAGCCCGTACGCCTCGACCGCCGAGGTCACCGCGGAGCGGACGGCGTCGGTCACCTCGGGCACCGGCCTACCACCGTCGATCACGATGACCAGGTTGACCACCGCCGCGCCGTTGGTGACGTGGGCCGTGCAGCCGCGCCGGGCGTCGCCGAGCTCGTCCAGCCCGACCCGGTCCAGCACCGCGTTGAAGAAGCGCGCCACGTCGCCGCCGAGATCGGCCACTCCGGGCACTCCCCGGGCAGCGGCCACCGCGATCTTCTCCACCACCTCGTCGGAGACCTGCGTCGCGCCGCCCGCCACCGCGTCCGGCAGCACCGTCAGCTCCTGGGTTGCCTCGTCAGCCATGCTCTACCCCGCCCACTCGTCCAGCCCCACGACCGCCATGAGTCGGTGCGAGCGTACTAGTCGGACGAGATCCGCAGTGGACCCGTCAGCCGCCGAGTTGGGCCAGCAGTTCGGCGGCGGCCGCGTACGGGTCGACCGCGCCCTCGGCCACCTTGGCGGCGAGCGTCGGCAGTTGCGTACCGTCGCGCAGCGAGCCGATCCGATCCCGGAGGGTGCCGAGCGCGATCGCCTCGATCTCGGCGGCGGCCCGCGCCTCCCGGCGGCGGCGCAGCTCGCCGTGCCGCTCCAGCCAGTCGCGGTGCTTGTCGACGGCGGCGGCGATGTCGTCGATCCCCTCGCCGCGCATGGCGATCGCCCGGACCACCTGCGGCCGCCACTCGCCCGGCCCGCGCTCGCCCAGCGCGATCATGCCCTGGATGTCGCGGACGGTGGCGTCGGCGCCGTCCCGGTCGGCCTTGTTGACCACGAAGACGTCGGCGATCTCCAGGATGCCGGCCTTGACCGCCTGGATGGCGTCGCCCATGCCCGGGGCGAGCAGCACCAGCGTGGTGTCGGCCAGCGAGGCCACCTCGACCTCGGCCTGCCCGACGCCGACGGTCTCCACCAGCACCACGTCGCAGCCGGCGCCCTCCAGCACCCGGACCGCCTGTGGCGTTGCCGCGGAGAGCCCGCCGAGGTGCCCGCGGCTGGACATCGAGCGGATGTAGACGCCGGGGTCGGTGGCGTGGTCCTGCATGCGGACCCGGTCGCCGAGGATCGCCCCGCCGGTGAACGGGCTGGACGGGTCGATGGCCAGCACGCCCACCCGGTGGCCGCGCGCCCGCAGCGCCCGGACCAGCTCGTTCGTGGTGGTCGACTTGCCCACCCCGGGCGACCCGGTCAGCCCGACCACCTGGGCGTGCCCGGCGTACGGCGCGAGAGTCGCCGCGACCTGCGGCAGCACCTCGTCGCCGGACTCGACCAGGGTGATCAGCCGGGCCACCGCGCGGGGGTCGCCCGCGCGGGCCCGGTCCACCAGCATCGGTACGTCCCGGCTGCGGCGCACCGATGCGGCGGCCGTAGCCGGGACGTTCTCGATGGCGTCTGCCACGGTCAGCTCTCGCTGCCGTCCGGCACGTGGATGATCAGCGCGTCGCCCTGGCCGCCACCGCCGCAGAGCGCGGCCGCGCCGGTGCCGCCGCCCCGACGCTTGAGTTCCAGCGCCAGGGTGAGCACGAGCCGGGCGCCGGACATGCCGATCGGGTGGCCGAGCGCGATGGCGCCACCGTTGACGTTGACCTTGTCCGGGCTGATGCCCAGATCACGCGTGGACTGGATGCCGACCGCCGCGAACGCCTCGTTGATCTCGATGAGGTCGAGGTCGGCGACGTTCAGGCCGGCCTTCTTCAACGCGTGGTTGATGGCGTTGGACGGCTGCGAGTGCAGGGAGTTGTCCGGCCCGGCCACGTTGCCGTGCGCCCCGATCTCGGCCAGCCAGGTCAGCCCCAGCTCCTTGGCCTTGGCCTTGCTCATCACGACCACGGCGGAGGCGCCGTCGGAGATCGGCGAGGAGCTGCCGGCGGTGATGGTCCCGTCCTTGGTGAACGCCGGGCGGAGCTTGGCCAGCGACTCGGCGGTGGTGTCCGGCCGGATGCCCTCGTCCTCGCTGATAACCAGCGGGTCGCCCTTACGCTGCGGGATGATCACCGGAGTGATCTCGTCGGCGAAATGCCCGTTCTTCTGGGCGGCGGCGGCACGCTGGTGGCTGGCGGCGGCGAAGGCGTCCTGCTCCCCGCGGGTGATGCCGTGCTTCGCCCCGTGCCGCTCGGTCGACTCGCCCATCGAGCAGCAGTCCCAGGCGTCGGTGAGGCCGTCCAGGGCCATGTGGTCCTTGATCGTCACGTCGCCGTACTTGTAGCCGCCGCGCTGGCCGAGCAGCAGGTGCGGGGCGTTGGTCATCGACTCCATGCCGCCGGCCACCACGATGTCGAACTCGCCGGCCCGGATGAGCTGGTCGGCTAGGGCGATCGCGTCCAGACCGGAGAGGCAGACCTTGTTGATCGTCAGCGCCGGGGTGGTCATCGGGATGCCGGCCTCGGCCGCCGCCTGGCGGGCCGGGATCTGACCCGCGCCGGCCTGGAGCACCTGCCCCATGATCACGTACTGCACCTGGTCGGCGGCCACGCCGGCGCGCTCCAGCGCCGCCTTGATCGCGATGCCACCGAGCTTGGTCGCCGGGAGATCCTTGAGGTTGCCCAGCAGGCGCCCCATGGGGGTCCGCGCGCCGCTGATGATCACCGAAGCCATGCCTGCCTCCGAGGGGGTGCCGACCTGTACGCCTTAACGATTGTTCGGTCAGACTAGCGCCATGGCTGAGAATCACCCCGTCGAGCCCGCTGCCGACTATGTCACAGACATCGGCCTGCGCCGCATCGACCATGTGGGGGTCGCCGTGGCCGACCTGGACGCCGCGATCGACTTCTACCAGCGCACCTTCGGGATGCGCTGCGTGCACATCGAGACCAACGCCGAGCAGGGCGTACGCGAGGCGATGCTGGCCGTCGGGCCGACCACCGAGGGCGGGTGCGTGCAGTTGCTCGCCCCGCTCTCGCCGGAGTCGACGATCGCGAAGTTCCTGGACCGCAACGGGCCGGGCGTGCAGCAGGTCGCGTACACGGTGGCCGACATCGACGCGGCCTGCGCGGCGCTGCGCGAGCGGGGCGTACGGCTGCTCTACGAGACCCCGAAGCGGGGCACCGCCGACTCCCGGATCAACTTCGTGCACCCGAAGGACGCCGGCGGCGTCCTGATCGAGCTGGTCGAGCCGGCCGCCGATCTGTAAGGAGGGGCCCCTTATTAACACACGGGTGTTAATAAGGGGCCCCTCCTTAAGGCAGGGCCGCGGCGCGGCGATGCGCGGTACGGGCCTTCCGCGGACACCTCCACGCATCGGCGCATGCCGTTTTTCACAGAAGGCTTCCGACCTTAGCTACCGTTCAGTAATGTCCGCCCCACGGCAGCGCGACCGGCGCCGGACGTGTCGATTGCCGACATGGCGGCCCCGTCGCACCGACGCCGACGATGGCAGCACCCCTGCCCCGGTGCGGTGCGGGGGCGGACGAACGGGAGGTCACCGTGCAGGACATTCTCGAAGCGATCATGGCGGCGGAAGGCTCCTCGCGGCCGGAGCGGGAACTCGCCGGCCTCGCCGGCCTGCCCGTACCGGAGAGCTACCGGGGCGTGGTCGTCCGCGCCGAGGACACCCGGATGTTCGACGGCATGGCCACCCGGGACAAGGACCCGCGCAAGGCGCTGCACCTGCAGGAGGTGCCCACCCCCGAACTCGGCCCGGGTGAGGCGTTGATCGCGGTGCTGGCCAGCGCCATCAACTACAACACCGTCTGGACCGGCATCTTCGAGCCGCTGCCCACCTTCAGGTTCCTCCAGCGCTACGGCCGAATATCCGACCTGGCCCGCCGCCACGACCTGCCGTACCACGTGGTGGGGTCGGACGCGGCCGGCGTGGTGCTGCGGACCGGGCCCGGGGTGACCCGGTGGAAGGCCGGCGACGAGGTGGTCGCGCACTGCCTCTCCGTGGAGCTGGAGGACGCCGCGGGCCACGACGACACCATGCTCGACCCGCAGCAGCGGATCTGGGGCTTCGAGACCAACTTCGGCGGCCTGGCCGAGCTGGCCGTGGTCAAGGCCAACCAGCTCATGCCGAAGCCGCGCCACCTGAGCTGGGAGGAAGCGGCCAGCCCGGGGCTGGTCAACTCCACCGCGTACCGGCAGCTGGTGTCCCACCACGGGGCGAACATGAAGCAGGGTGACGTGGTGCTGATCTGGGGCGCCTCCGGCGGCCTGGGCAGCTACGCCACCCAGCTGGCCCTGGGCGGCGGCGCCATCCCGGTCTGCGTGGTCTCCTCACCCGAGAAGGCCGAGCTGTGCCGGCGGATGGGCGCCGAGCTGGTCATCGACCGGGCCGCTGAGGGTTTCCGGTTCTGGAAGGACGAGGAGACTCAGGACCCGGACGAGTGGCGCCGGTTCGGCGAGCGGATCCGCGAGCTGACCGGCGGCGAGGACCCGGACATCGTCTTCGAGCACCCCGGCCGGGAGACCTTCGGCGCCAGCGTCTACGTCGCCAAGCGCGGCGGCACCATCGTCACCTGCGCCTCCACCAGCGGCTACCAGCACCAGTACGACAACCGCTACCTCTGGATGCACCTCAAGCGGATCGTCGGCAGCCACTTCGCCAACTACCGCGAGGCGTGGCAGGCCAACCGCCTGGTGGCGCTCGGCAAGGTGCACCCGACCGTGTCGAGGACCTACCCGCTGGAGCAGACCGGCCAGGCCGCGTACGAGGTGCACCGCAACACGCACCAGGGCAAGGTCGGGGTGCGCTGCCTCGCCCCGGCGGACGGGCTCGGCGTCCGGGACACTGAGCTGCGCGCCCGGCACGAGACGGCGATCAACCGGTTCCGCGGCCACTGACCCTGCTGCCCGGCGAGCCGGACAGCGCCGTCCGGCTGATCCCGGGCCGCCCGTGGAGGCGAGGAGGCATTGCCTTTCCGACCCCCCGGGGCGCCATTTGTTCGATGCTCGACAAAGGGCCGTGGGGGAACATCCCGAGGCCCTTTCCCGGCCGCCTCGCATCCGGTCCGGCGCGCCCCGGGACCTGCCAAGATCGCCGTTCGCTCCGGCTCCGCCCAGGGGCCGGAAGGTGACCATGTAAAGAGGACACGAAAGGTTCGTACCGCTCTTGGAAGCAGCCTGGGGCGTCTGCCAGTATGTCCCAATGCCCCAGCAGCAGTCCTCCCCTCTCGCGTTCTTCGACAACGCGAACTCCCAGCCAGACTTCACCGTCGGCCTGCGCGGATACAACACCAGTCAGGTCGACGACTTCATTGGCCGGCTCAGCGCCGCGCTGAGCCAGTCCGAGCAGGCTCGGGCCGAGGCCGAGCAGCGGATGAACGACGCCCAGCGCCGGCTCCGCCAGGCCGAGCAGCGCCAGAGCGCGCTCGAGCTGAAGCTCTCCGAGACCAACAAGCAGCTCGAGGAGAACAACCGACCGACCCTCTCCGGCCTGGGCACCCGGGTCGAGCAGATCCTCCGGCTGGCCGAAGAGCAGGCCAACGACCACCGCAACGAGGCCAAGCGCGAGTCGGAGGGCATCCTCTCCGCCGCCCGGCTGGAGGCGCGGGAGATCACCGACAAGGCGCGCGCCGAGGCGGCCGCGATGAAGGCCAACGCCGAGCGGGAGGCCGGCAGTGTCCGTACCACCGCCGAGCGGGAGGCCGCCGAGGTCCGGGTGCAGGCCCGCCGCGAGGCGGACACCCTGCGCGCCGACGCCGAGCGGGAGACCAAGCAGCTGCGTACGGTCACCGCGCACGAGGTGGCCGAGCTGAAGTCCACCGTCGAGCGGGAGGTCGCCACCCTGCGGGCCACCGCCGAGCGGGAGATCACCCAGCAGCGGGCGAAGGCCGCCCGGGAGGCCGAGGAGAAGCGCGCCGAGGCGACCAAGCTGTTGACCGACGCGCGGGACAAGCGCGACAAGGACCTCCAGGCCCTGGAGCTCCAGCTCGCCGAGCGGCGGGAGAAGGCCGAGCGCGAGGAGTCGGAGCGGCACGCCGCCCAGGTCGCGCAGACCCAGAAGCTGGTCAGCGAGGCCGAGCAGCGGGCCCGGGCCGCCCATGATCGGGCCAAGGAGATCGAGCAGCGGGCCGAGGCCCGCCGAGTCGAGTCCGAGCGCACCGCCAACGAGACGGTCGACAAGGCCAAGGCGCTGGCCGAGAAGACGCTGGGCGAGGCGAAGGCCGAGGCGCAGCGCCTGCTCAACGAGGCCCGCACCGAGGCGGACCTGACCACCCAGGCGGCCCGCCGCGAGGTCGAGGACCTCACCCGGCAGAAGGAAGCCGTCACCTCGCAGCTCGGGCAGATGCTCTCCGGTCTCGCCGGCATCGTGCCGGGCGTGCCGGGCGGCGGCAACAAGGCGGAGGGGGCCAAGGCCGACGGCACCGAGGGAAAGATCGCGGAATCCGCGAAGTAGGACACCACCCGCAACGGGGCATAAGCCGCGGCGCGGGGTGACACCGGGTGACCGGTGCGCCCCGCGCCGTCATGCTTTCCCGCGCTTTGTCGCCACCTCGGTGAAGTGGGCCCATCATGGGCGTCCGTATCGCCCCAGCAGGGCCGGATGCGTGTGAGGATGGGGGCATGTCGCACGGCGAGGAACTGTTTGCTCTCGGCGGGGACGTGACCACGGAGCCCAGCTTCGAGTCCGCTCTGCGGGGATACGAGAAACGACAGGTCGACCGGTACGTCGCTCGCGCGGAGCACGAGATCACGGCGCTGACCGCCGAGCGGGAGCAGGCGTACACCCAGATCCACAAGCTGGCCGGCCAGGTGGAGGTCCTGCAACGCGACCTCGCCCAGGTGCGCAAGCAGGTGGGTGTGGTGGATCGGGCCTCGTTCCGGCATCTCGGTCCCCGGGTCGAGCAGATCCTCACCATGGCGGAGGAGCAGGCGGACGACATCCTCGCCGCCGCCAACGAGGAGATCGAGGCCCGCCGCGCGGCCGCCGAGCACATCATCGAGGAGGCCCGGGAGCAGTCCGCGCAGGCCCTCAAGGACTTCGAGATCGCCCTCGCCGCTCGCCGGGCCGAGGAGGAGCGGCACACGGCCGCCCGCAAGGCCGAGGCGGACACCGCCCTCAAGGCCGCCAAGGACGAGGCCGAGAAGCGGCGCCGACACGCCGAGCAGGCGCTGGCCAAGGCCCAGCAGGAGGCCACCCAGCTCCGGGACACCGCCAAGGAGATCCACACCCGCGCCCAGCAGGAGGCCACCCGGCTGCGCGAGACGGCCAAGGAGGCGCTCGCCAAGGCCCAGCAGGAGGCCACCCAGCTCCGCGAGGCGGCCAAGGAGGTGCACGCGAAGACGCAGCAGGAGGCCAAGCGCCTGACCGAGGCCGCGACCGAGGCCGGGCGGGCCACCCACGCCAAGGCCCTCGCCGAGGCCAAGAAGATCGTCGACGACGCGGAGGAGGCGGCGAAGGCGACCCGGGGCCGGGCCCGGACCGAGGCGAACCGGCTCACCACCGAGGCCGCCGAGGCCGGCAAGCGCAACCGGGCCGAGGCCGAGGCGTACATCCAGCGGGTGCGCAGCGAGACCGAGGAGGCCGGCAAGCGCAGCCGGGCCGAGGTCGAGGCGTACGTCCAGCGGATGCGCAGCGAGACCGAGGAGGCCGGCAAACGCAGCCGGGCCGAGGTCGAGGCGTACGTCCAGCAGGCCCGCGCCCAGACGCAGCAGGAGCTGGGCGCCTGGCGGGCCGGGGTGGAGAAGGAGGTCAACGCCCGGCGGGAGTCGGCCGACAAGCAGTTCGCCCAGCGCCGCGCGGCCGCCGAGCAGGAGTACGCGAAGCGCCGCGACGAGCTCGACAAGCAGCACAAGAATCGGCAGGACGAGTTGGAGAAGGCGTACGCCGCCCGGCGGAAGGAGGTTGAGCAGGGCGCCACCGCGATCCGGCAGGCGGCCGAGCAGGACGCGCTCACCATGCGCCGACGGACCGAGGATGAGGCGGCCGAGCTGCTGCGCCGCGCTGAGACGGAGGCCACCGACAAGCGCCGCAAGGCCGACGATCACGTTGCCGCCTCCCGTCGCCAGTTCGAGGAGTACGCCGCCACCACCCAGCAGCACCTGGCCACGACCCAGCAGCACCTGGCCGCCACCCAGCAGGAGGTGGCCGCCGGCCGACAGCAGCTCGCCCAGGTGATGCTGGAGATCGCCAACGCCCAGCAGGAACTGGCCGACCTGCGGACCGAGACCTGGAAGTCCCGCCAGGAGTCCGACGACCTCGAGCGTCAGCTGGCCGAGCTGCGGCTGACGGCGGGCACCGAATCGACCGGTCTCGCCGCCACTCCGGTCTCCCCGGGCCGGCTTCCCGCCAAGCCCGGCGGCGACGCCGGTTCAGCGCCGCCGGCCGGCAAGGGGGTGCCGGTGACCGCCAAGGGAAGCACCACGGCCTCCCCCACCGGCGGCGGGCCGACCCCGGCCGCGACCAAGGAGCCGGCAGGGGCCACGGCCCCGGCCACCGAGCCGGCCGCGACCAAGGAACCCGCGGGTGCCACGGCCGCGACCAAGGAGCCCGCGGCGGCCACGGAACCAGCCGCGACCAAGGAGCCGGCAGGCGCCACGGCCGCGGCCAGGGAGCCCGGGGCGGCGCAGGAGCCGGCGGCCGAGGCGGGCAGCGCGCGGCCCGTCGGCGAGCCGGTGACCACCGTGGACGGGGGCACCGCCACCGCCGGCGTGGACGGCGAGCCGACCGTCGCCGCCGTGCCGGGCGAGGGCGGCCGGAACGCCACCCCCACCAAGATCACCAGCACCGGCGAGAACGGCAAGCGCCCGACCAAGCCCACCACCGACGAGCGCAGCGCCAAACCGAGCACGGTCACCGTCGAGAAGGACTGACCCCGCGGCCAGCCCCGCCACGGCCGCCCTCTGGCCCGCACACCACCCGACAGGCGCTACGTCCGAAGCACCAGTTGTGGGTACGAGCCCGTCGCGGTGTGCGACCCGGCGCGGGTCCCCGTGGGTCGCTGCCAGTGCCGGATCGTGATGGCCGACTTGAGCGCCGCCCCGCTACTCTCCGGGCAGGAAGGGCCCGTACTTTGGGCCAGGGTGGGGTCCGGGGAGGTCCTGATGCGCGAGGGCACGTTGGGCGACACCCGACCGGGGGACGAGGACGTGCCCCGGCCCGAGCCCGACGCGGTTGGCGGGGGTCAGCAGCCCACCGTCGACGAGCCGACCGAGTTCGAGCCGAGCGGACGGTTCGGCGTACCGGGCAAGCCGCTGCGTCGCAGCCCCTTCCTGGTCGGCTTCACCGGGGCGCTCGGCGTGCTGCTGGCGTACACGGTCTTCCTGGGCATCCGCAACGCCGCCGGCATCCTGGTGCTGGTGGTCATCGCGATCTTCCTCGCCATCGGCCTGCACCCGGCGGTGGTCCGGCTACGCGGCTGGGGGCTGCCGCACGGACTGGCGGTGGCGGTGGTGGCGCTCACCATGGTGCTGCTGATCGTCGGCGCCGTGCTGGCGCTGGTGCCTCCGGTGGTGACCCAGTCCGGCCAGTTCATCGCGCACCTCCCCGGCTACGTCGAGGAGCTGCGCCGCAACCCCACCGTCAACGACCTCGTCGAGCGGTACGACGTGATGGAACGGGTCCGGGCGGCGGCGGACGCGGACACCGTCGGCCGGGCTCTCGGCGGCGTGCTGGGCGGGGCGCAGCTGATCTTCGGCACCCTCTTCCGGGCGCTGACCGTGCTGGTGCTGACGATCTACTTCCTGGCCTACTTCGACAAGCTACGCAACCTCGGGTACGCGCTGGTGCCGCGCACCCGCCGGACGCGGTTCCGCCTGATCGGCGACGAGATCCTGACCCGGGTCGGCGCGTACATGGTGGGGGCGCTGGCCATCGCGGTGCTGGCCGGGGCGAGCACGTTCGTCTTCGCGCTGATCGTCGGGTTGCCGTACCCCTTCGCGCTGGCCGTGGTGGTCGCGGTGACCGACCTGATCCCGCAGATCGGGGCGACCCTGGGCGCGGCGGTGGTGTCGCTGCTGGGCTTCGCCACCGACCTGCCGGTGGGGGTCGCCTGCCTGGTGTTCTTCGTGGTCTACCAGCAGGTGGAGAACTACCTCATCTACCCGAAGGTGATGCGCCGGGCGGTGTCGGTGAACGAGGTGGCCGCGCTGCTGGCCGCGCTGCTCGGCGTGTCGCTGCTGGGCGTGGTCGGGGCGCTGCTCGCCATCCCGACGGTGGCCGCCGTCCAGTTGATCCTCCGCGAGGTGGTCCTGCCCCGGCAGGAGGCCCGCTGACCGGTCAGCCCGCCTGCCGCTGCTGCGGGCCGGGCACCGGGGTGTCCGCGAAGGCGGCCACCGTCCGGTCGGCGTACGCGCTGACGTCGCCGGTCTCCATCGGGCCGTCCCAGGTGGTCGGCAGCGGCACCGGCACGGCCGGGTTGACCCGCCGGACGATCTCGTCGAGCACGGTCTCCGCGTCGCCCACCCACAGGTGCTTGGCGCCGGGCACCCCGACCACCTCGGCCTGCGGCACGGCCGCGAAGCGCTGCCGGGCCTCGTCCGGGCGGAGGTAGTCGTCGAACTCGGGCACCAGGGCGGTGAGCGGCTTGCCCGACTCCGCCCAGACGGTCAGGTCCGCGGGCGTGGAGAAACGCAGTGGCGGGGAGAGCAGGACAGCTCCGGCCACCGCCGGGTCGCAGCCGTACTTCAGCGTCAGGTCGGTGCCGAACGACCAGCCGACCAGCCAGATGTTCGGCAGCTCCTGGAACTCGGCGTACTCGATGGCGGCGGCGACGTCGAACCGCTCACCGACCGCGCCGTCGAAGGTGCCCTCGCTGGTGCCGCGGACGCTGCTGGTGCCGCGGGTGTTGAACCGGAGCACGGCCAGATCGGCCAGCGCGGGCAACCGCCAGGCCGCCTTGCGGAACACGTGGCTGTCCATCATCCCGCCATGGGTGGGCAGCGGGTGCAGGCAGACCAGGGTGCCCGCCGGTGCCCGGTCCAGCGGCCGGGCCAACTCACCGACCAGCGTCAGCCCGTCGGCGGTGTGCAGTTCGATGTCCTCCCGGTGACCGGGCAGGATCGACGACGCACGGATCGGTGTGCTCACCGTCCCAGTGTGGCGCGCCACCGCCCGCCCCGCCCGCCGGGGCGCGAACAGGGTGATCCAGATCGCTCAGCCGTAGCGCGGGGCACCTCGCCCGCGCTGGAGGTTCGGCCCGCGCCGGTCCCGGGCCCCCCAACAGCCGCTGTGCCAGTGCCGCCGGTCGGTCAGGTCGCCCCGGTCGTCGGCCGGCCAGGCCACCACGTGCGCCACCCCCGGGCGAATCTCCTGGTCACAGCCGGGACAGCGGTACGTCTTGATCGACGCCCCGCCGCTGATCCCACGTACCTGCCAGTCGCCGTCGCGCCACTGCTGGACCGTGGGCACGCCCTGACGTCCCCGGTCGGAGTCCAGGCGGGTGGTGTCGTCCCGGCGGGGACGGTTACGACGGGGGCTCACGGTTTCAAGCGTACGGTCCGCCGGCCGGCCCGACCCGGGACGGGCGGCCCGGCCGTGTGCCCTCGGCTCAGTCCCAGGTTTCCGGGCGGCTGACGTCCTTCGCCACCCGCGCCCCGACCAGCACCGTCGCGGCGTCCGCCTCGGTGAAGCCCTTCCCCGGCCAACCGAAGTTCACGATCAGGTGAGCCTTGGAGATGCCGAGCAGCTCCAGGTTGTCCCCGTACCGGTAGGCAGGGCGGCCGTTGATGGTCAGGTTGCCGTCGGTACGACCGCCCGCTATCTGCGCCCCGTACCGGAGCTCGACATACATGGCCGCCGCCCGGGGCCCCGCGATGGTGAACGAGACGATCATCGCCCCCGGAAATGTCGCGACGTCTACGGCGCACCTGCTCACCGTGGCCCCTTCGGGCAGGTGGGTGAACCGCACCGGCCCGCCGCACCGGCGTGCCTCGTCCCACCGGACCGCTTCGACGGCCCCGGTGAGGGCGAACGGGTCTGTTGCGCGCATGCTCGCCCGGGCGTAGAGCCCGGTTGCCGGCCGCCACCAGGTGACATATCCGGGGCTGCCGTCGTTCAGCGCCACACGTTGGATGGTGCCGTCGAAGGTTGCCTCCGGCAGCGCATCCACCGACCATCCCTCAATGCCCACCTCGTCGAAGGCCGCGGCGGAACGGGCCACCTCGACGGTGACCGCCCGCCCACCCCCGGCGTCGAACCGAACCGACTCGACCTGGCGTCCGTCGACCTCCCAGCCCAGATAGCGGACCTTGGCCGGGTCGACGCCCAGATGCAGCACCTGCGGGTCGGTGCCGACTAGGTCGGGCCGCTGGGCGGCACCTGGCACCCCGTCAGCCCGGGGCGGTACGGGCGCGGCGACGTCCGGTGTGGCCGCGGTCCACGGCGGCCGGCCGGGAAGCCCGGTGATGCCCGTCCCGGTCACCCCGACGACGGCGAGCACCCCGACCAGGGCGAGCGCGCCGCCCGTCACGGCCCGGCGGCGCAGCCGCCGCCGGCGTCCCCGGGCCCGGGACCGGTTCAGCAGCCGGTGGGTGTCGATCTCCCCTTCGGCGCGCTCCCGCAGCACCGAGGCGATCCGCTGGTCGAGGTCGGTCACGACTGGCTCCCGTTGGTCGTCGGGATGCCGCAGCGCTCCCGCAGGTGGGTGAGCGCCCGCATCGCGTGCGTACGGACGGTGACCGGGGAGCAGTCGAGGATCTGGGCGATCGTGGCGTCGTCCAGATCCTCGTAGTAGCGCAGCACCAGCACGGCGCGCTGGCGGTCGGGCAGCGCCCGGATCAACCGCCACATCTCGTCCCGGTCGGCCGCCTCGCCGCTCACGTCGTCGCGGTCGGCCCGCTCGGCGAAGGTGTCCACGGCCAACTCCCGGTTGGACCGCCGGCGCCACCACGAGTTGTTGGCGTTGACCAGCATCCGCCGCACGTAAACGTCGGGCCGGTCGGCTCGGGCGATCTTGCGCCAGTGCACGTACGCCCGCGCCAGGACGTCCTGGGTCAGGTCCTCGGCCCGGTGCTCGTCGCCGGTCAGCAGCCGGGCCAGGCGCAACAGGGCTGGGCCGCGGCTGCCGACGTACTCCTCGAAGGTCACACCCTCAAGACGCCGTCACCCGCGTCCTATGTTGACCGGATCAGCGGTTGGTGTGGTCGCGGAAGCCACGACCGCTCTTGCGGCCGACGTAGCCGGCGGTGACCAGGTGCTCCAGCAACGGCGCGGGCGCGAAGCCGGGCTCCCGCAGCTCCAGGTAGAGCTCCCGCTGGATGGCCAGCGCGACGTCCAGGCCGACCACGTCGAGCAGCTCGAACGGACCCATCGGGTAGCCGCAACCCAGCTTCATCGCGTGGTCGATGTCGTCGGCGGTCGAGTAGCTGGCCTCCAGCATCTTCACCGCGTCGTTCAGGTACGGGAAGAGCAGCGCGTTGACGATGAAGCCGGACCGGTCGCCACACAGCACGCCGGTCTTGCCGAGCGCGGCGCAGACCGCCCGCGCGGTGGCGGTGGTCTCCGCCGAGGTACGGATGGTCCGCACGATCTCCATCAGCGGCATGATCGGCGCCGGGTTGAAGAAGTGCAGGCCGATCACATCCGCCGGGCGTTGGGTGGCCATCGCCACGTCGATCACCGACAGCGAGGAGGTGGTGGTGGCGAGCACCACGCCCGGCTTGCAGATCTCGTCGAGGCTGGCGAAGAGGGCCTTCTTGACGCTCAGCTCCTCGACCACCGCCTCGACCACCAGGTCGACGTCGGCCAGGTGCTCCAGGGTGGCAGACCAGGTGACCCGGCCGAGCGCGGCCTCCCGCTCCTCCTCGCTCAGCTTGCCCTGGACCACGCCCTTGTTCAGCGAGGTCTTGACCGCCTCGCACACCTTCGCCGACTTCTCCGCGCCCCGGGTCACCGAGATGACCTCGTACCCGCCCTTGGCGAAGACCTCGATGATGCCGGTGGCCATGGTGCCGGAGCCCACCACGCCCACCTTGGCGACGACCCGAGCGCCGTCGGCCAGCGCGACCTCCGTCGCCGCCGGCGTCTGCTCGTCCGGTACGACCTTTGGCGAGCCCGGCCGCTCGTAGGTGTAGAAGCCACGGCCGGACTTCCGGCCCAGCAGCCCGGCGGTGACCATCTGCTTGATCAGCGGCACCGGGGCGTGCCGGCGGTCCCGGCCGCCGCGCCGGTACATGGTGTCCAGGATCTCGTACGCGGTGTCCAGGCCGATCAGGTCCATCAGCGCCAGCGGGCCCATCGGCAGGCCGCAGCCGAGCTTCATCGCGGCGTCGATGTCCTCGCGGCTGGCGTAGCGCGCCTCGAACATGCCCACCGCGTGGTTGAGGTAGCCGAAGAGCAGCGCGTTGGCGATGAAGCCGGCCCGGTCGTTGATGGTCACGTCGACCTTGCCGAGCCGCTCGCAGAGCGCTTCCACGTCGGCGACCACGTCGGCGGAGGTGACCACTGTGCGGACCACCTCGACCAGCTTCATCACCGGGGCCGGGTTGAAGAAGTGGATGCCGATGACCTGGTTGGGCCGGGTGGTGGCGACGGAGATCTCGGTGACGCTCAGCGAGGACGTGTTGGTGGCCAGGATCGCCTCGGGCTTGCAGACCCGGTCCAGCTCGGCGAAGATCCGCTGCTTCAGGTCCAGGTGCTCGGGGACGGCCTCGATGACCAGGTCGACCGAGTGCAGCGCGCCCAGCCCGACCTGGAAGTCGACCCGGGACAACAGCGCGTCCCGGTCGGCCTCGGCGAGCTTGCCCTTGGCCACCGCCCGGTCGGTCGAGCCGGTGAGGGTGGCGCGGCCGCGCTCCAGGGCGGCCGAGGAGATCTCCACGGCCACCACCTCGATGCCGTTGCGGGCGAACACCTCGACGATGCCGGCACCCATGGTGCCCAGACCCACCACGCCCACACTGGTGAACTCGCGCGCCACGAGCGGCCTCCCCTGGTCGACTCCGCCACTGTCACTTGAACGGCGGCTAAGGTTATGCGCCGGAGTCTGCCACGTGACGCTACCTTGTCGAGACGCCGTGGGGTATTTCACGACGTCCGTCACTCTCCGCCTCGGGCGGCGGTCGGTGACCCGACGGATGCGGCCGTACCTGGGGCCCAACGGATGCGGCGGTGCCGGCGACGGGCCCGGCCCGGCGCGCCGGGTCAGGCCGTCGCGGGCGTGCCGGCCAGCGCGAGCAGCTCCGCGACGAACTCGGCCGGCCGCTCCAGGTGCGGGCTGTGGCCGCAGCCAGGCAGCACCACCTCCCGGTACGTCCCGCCGGCCGCCGCGTACCGGTCGAGGACCGCCCGGGTCTGGCCGACCATGGGCTGCGGCGGACAGTCCGCCGCTCCCGGCCAGCCCGGCAGCACCCCGAGCGACCCCAGGTTGGCCAGGTCGAACAGCGAGGTGTCCGAGACGATCACGTCGGCGTCACCGCGTACCCAGGTCACCGCCGGCTTGACCGGGACGGCGACCAGCTCGTCGGCGACCCGGAACCAGGCGGGCGCCAGCGCGTTCAGCACCCCGCGCTCCCCCGCCGCCATGCCCGGCCAGTGTGCGGAGGCGACCGCCGTGCCCGGATAGTTGTCGTCCCCGGTGGCGGTGGTGAGCATGCTGTCGAGCAGCAATTCCTCGTCCGCGCCGAGCGACGCCGGGTCGGCCACGTACGCCGCGCGCAGCACGTTCCGTGGGCTGGTCGGGCCGTCCGTGCCTCGGTCCTGGGCGGCGAGCCGGGCGACGAAGTCAGGGTTGGCGCCGCCCGCGCCGGTGCCGGCGAAGTCCGGTGTGGTCGGCGTGCCGTCGAGGTCCCGGGTCCCCCCGAAGCCGTACGGGGAGACGGGCGCCTCAAGCAGCAGGCCGGCCACCCGGTCGGGGTGGTCGACCAGCAGCCGCATCGCCACCCCGCCGCCCAGCGAGTGGCCGACCACCACCGGCCGCGCGCCGGAGGCGAACAGCCCGGGGGCGTCGAGCAGGGCGGCCACGTCGTCGGCGAAGTCGCCGAGGCCCCGGGTCGCGTCGACCGGGGCGGTGTCGCTGTCGCCGTACCCCCGCAGGTCGGGCGCGACGACGCGGAGCGCCTCCGGCAGCCGGCGCAGCAGCGGCTCCCAGAACGCGGACGACGAGACGTTGCCGTGGACGAGCAGCACCGGTACGCCGTCCGGCGGGCCGGCCACCCGTACCGCCTGGGTGATGCCGTTGGCCTGGATGGTGTGCCGCTCGCTCCGCATGCGCGCATGCTTACACGGTCGAGCAGGCCCGTCCATGTGCCCGGTCGCCACCCCGGTCCGCCCTCCGGTGTGGCCGCACCCCTTCAGCTGTGGGCGCGTTCCACCGACCTACCGACGAGTAACGCTCGGGGCTAGACTTCGGCCATGACGGCTGTGCATGTCCCGGGGACCCCGGTCATCGAGGACGGCCGACTGGTTTCCACCAGCCCGGCGAGCGGCGCGGAGGTCGGGCGGCTCCCGGTGGCGACCGAGGCGGACGTGCTGGCCACGGTCGAGCGGGCCCGCGCCGCGGGCGGCTGGTGGGCCGGGCTCGGCTTCACCGGCCGGCGGGAAAGGCTGTTGCGCTGGCGGAGCCGGATCGCCCACCGGATGGAGGAGCTGGCCGAGCTGACGCACGCCGAGGGCGGGAAGCCGCTCGGCGACGCCGTGGTGGAGATCCTGACCGCGCTGGAGCACATCGACTGGGCCGCCCGCAACGCACGGCGGGTGCTCGGGCCGCGCCGGGTCCGCTCCCGGCTGATCCTCGCCGAGTTCACCGGCCACCTCGAATACCAGCCGTACGGGGTGGTCGGGGTGATCGGCCCGTGGAACTACCCCGTCTTCACCCCGATCGGCTCCGCCGGCTACGCCCTCGCGGCCGGCAACGCGGTGGTGTTCAAGCCCAGCGAGTACACCCCGGCCGTCGGTCAGTGGCTGGTGGACTGCTTCGCCGAGGTGGTGCCGGAGCAGCCGGTCCTCACCGCCGTGCACGGCCTCGGCGACGTGGGCGCCGCGCTGTGCCGCTCCGGCGTGGCCAAGGTGGCCTTCACCGGCTCGACCGCCACCGCGAAGAAGGTGATGGCCGCCTGCGCCGAGTCACTCACGCCGGTGCTGCTGGAGGCCGGCGGCAAGGACGCGCTGATCGTGGACGCGGACGCCGACCTGGACGCCGCCGCCGAGGCGTGCGTCTGGGGCGCGCTGACCAACGCCGGGCAGACCTGCATCGGCATCGAGCGGGTCTACGCGGTCGACCAGGTCTTCGACGCCTTCGTCGAGAAGGTGGTCACGAAGGCCGGCCGGCTCACCGTCGGACCGGACGACGCCGACATCGGACCGATCACCATGCCGTCCCAGCTCGACGTCATCCGCCGGCACATCGACGACGCCGTCGCGCGCGGTGGCCGGGCGGTACTCGGCGGGCCCGACGCGGTCCAGCCGCCGTACGTCCACCCGACCGTGCTGGTGGACGTTCCGGAGGACTCGGCCGCCGTCCGCGAGGAGACCTTCGGCCCGACGCTGACCGTCACCCGGGTACGCCACGTGGACGAGGCCGTCGAGCGGGCCAACTCCCTCCCGTACGGCCTGGGGGGTGCGGTCTTCGGCCGGGAGCGAGCCGTGGCGGTCGCGCGGCGGCTGCGCTCCGGGATGGCCTCGATCAACTCGACGCTCACCTTCGCCGGCATGTCCACGCTGCCCTTCGGCGGGGTCGGCGACTCCGGCTTCGGCCGCATCCACGGCGAGGACGGGCTGCGCGAGTTCGGCCGGGCCAAGGCCATCACCCGCCGCCGGGCCCGCTCCCTGCTGCCGGCGATGACCTTCGAGCGAACCCCGGCGGATGTCGCCCGCCTGGTCAAGGTCGCCAAGCTGAGGTACGGCCGGGGCCGCTGACGGGTCGGTCTAGCCGGCGCGCCGGGCTTAGAACAGCGTCAACTCGTCGCGCTCGATGCCGCGCAGCTTGTCGTAGTCGACCACCACGCAGCGGATCCCCCGGTCGGTGGCGAGCACCCGGGCCTGCGGCTTGATCTCCTGCGCGGCGAACACGCCGGTGACCGGGGCGAGCAGTGGATCGCGGTTCATCAGTTCGAGGTAGCGGGTGAGCTGCTCCACCCCGTCGATCTCGCCGCGCCGCTTCACCTCGACCGCGACCGCGCCCTGGTTGGCGTCGCGGCAGAGCAGGTCGACCGGGCCGATCGCCGTCATGTACTCGCGGCGGACCAGCGAGAAGCCCTCGCCGAGGGTCTCCGGGTTGGCGGCCAGCAGCTCCTGCAGGTGCGCCTCGACGCCGTCCTTGCGCAGGCCCGGGTCGACACCCAGCTCGTACGAGGTGTCCTGGAAGATCTCCTCCAGGGTGATTCGCAGTTCCTCGCCGGCCTTGTTGACCACCCGCCACACGCCGGGGGCCTCCTCCAGCCGGCACGGCGGGCTCATCCAGTTCAACGGCTTGTACGCCCGGTCGTCCGCGTGGATCGACACCGAGCCGTCCGCCTTGACCATGAGCAGCCGGGTGGCCGGCGGCAGGTGTGCCGAGAGCCGTCCGACGTAGTCCACCGAGCATTTCGCAATCACCAACCGCACCCGACGAGGGTAGCGGAGCAGCCGGCGCCCGCCGGCGAGCGCCACTGGCGTACCGGTGCGATATTGAGATCGTGCTCGAAGTCCTCACCGGTTCCGGTCTCGCCGCGTCGGCTGGCCTGAACGCCTACATACCGTTGCTCCTCATGGGTCTGCTGGCGCGCTACACCGACCTGGTCGACCTACCCAGCGGATGGCAGTGGCTCGGCAATGGCTGGATCATCCTGATCCTCGCCGCGCTGCTGACCATCGAGGTGGTCGCCGACAAGGTGCCAGTGGTCGACCACGTCAACGACGTGGTGCAGACGGTGGTCCGGCCGACTGCCGGCGGCCTGGCCTTCGGCGCCGGCTCCAGTTCGCATACCGTCACGGTCAGCGACCCGGACACCTTCTTCTCCTCGCACCAGTGGATACCGGTCGTGGTCGGCGTACTGATCGCGCTCGGCGTGCACCTGCTCAAGTCAGCGGCCCGCCCGGTCGTCAACGCGACCACCGCCGGCTTCGGCGCGCCGATCGCCAGCACGGCCGAAGACGCGACGAGCGCGATCATGTCGGTGGTGGCGATCCTGCTGCCGGTGCTGGTGCTGGTGTTTCTGCTCGGGTTCGTCGCGTTCCTGTTCTGGTTCCTGCGTCGGCGCGGAGAGCGGCATCGGGAGCGGCAGGCGGCTCGGGCTGCTGGGTTCCGGGTCTAACGGCCCCGGAACTGCCGATCTTGGACAGTTTCCGTTCATGTCGAGCGGC
>NZ_JBLROA010000023.1:0-89857 GCF_047921505.1 Micromonospora sp. SL1-18
ACGCGTTCTCCCACGTCAAACCCTAGATCGCGCCTCTAGCCCGCCTGAATTGCGCGGAACGCAGGGTGGTGGCCGTGTCGCTGTCGGCTCCGGCGGTGACCGGTGGCGTACGGGTGGTGCTCACCGCCCGGCCCGGGCTCTGGATGACCGTCGGCGAGGTACAGATCCTCGCCAAGGCACCCGGCCAGTCCTCGGACACGGCCCTCTCGTCGCTCACGGTCGACGGCACGGCGGTACCGGACTTCTCGCCCGACGTCCTCAGCTACACCAACGCCCGCGCCGGATCGGTGGCGGCAGCCCCGCGCGACCCGTACGCCTCCGTCTCCCTCACCCAGGCGGGTGCCGATCGGACCGCCGCCATCACGGTGACCAGCGAGGACGGGATCAAGGCTCGCACCTACACCGTATGGTTTATCTCCTGACCCGCACAGGGGCGGCCGGCAGGTGACCTAGCAGTGTGCTTTGGTGACCTTGAGCGCGATGGTGACAGCGTGAATCTGGACCTGTCGTTCCTCCGGCTACCTCCACCTTCGGTCCGGTAGTCGTTACCTCGCTGGCGTCGTCTCGGCGACAATGCGGATCTCCGGATCGGGGCAGGCCCGCCCGCGCTCCAGCGCAAGCCGGAACGTCTCATCGCTAGCCGCCTCGCCAAGCAACCACAATAGTGATCGATATCCTTCGACGCGCCGCAGATGCGGATTCTGCAGAAAGCCCCCGGCCAACGCGGCCAGCACCTCGTCTCGTGGGCCGGGCGGCAAAGCATCCAGCACCCGGCGGACCAGGACATCGGCGCCCTGGTATCCACCGCGGGCGACCACAATGGCCAGGTAGTGCAATGCCACGTCACGCTGCGCGGGGTCGCGGAGCGCCGTTGGCAGGAACTCCTCCCGAGGCGCCTGCTCCAGGGAGCCAAGCGCCTGCCGATACTCGCGCCAGGCGGCGACGTACTCCCGCCATTCGGCGGGTGGCGCGACGGGCGGTCGGGGTTTCCGAGTCGGGTGCTCCGGCGGCGGTGCAACCGCCGCCGGATCGACCTGCTCCCCCTCATACGGCTCGGCAGCCTCCCGGATTTCTGGATCGGTTGAGCTACGGGCCGCCACGAGGACGGCGTGAAACAGCCGCCGCTCGCCGAGACCTGCCAAAAGATCCAGCAGCCCGACGTACTCCAGGTACTGGTCGCCGGTGCCGTGCAGCACCCGACCGACCAATTCCGGCAGCGCGGAGGCCAATGCCGTACGGTCGATGCCGCGCAGCCGGCGTCGGACGTCAGCCTGCTCCAGGCCGCCCTCGATCGCCAACGGCAGGATGACGTCCAGGTGGTCCGCGACGTACCCGTCCGGCACGTGGTGCAGCAACAACTCGATGGCAGCGTGAAAGTCACGTCCGCCGGTGAGTGAGTCGTGCAGCGTCCGCTGGTAGTCCGATTGCAGGAGGCGGTTGATCTCCTCCTGCAATCGGCGGTCAGCGGCGCGATACCGCTGCCACGAGGGGTCGGTCACTACTTCGCCCCGTCGTCCTGCCAATGCATGCCCTTAAACGCGTTGATCATATCGCCCGGTTTCACCTTACTGGTGTTATAGAACGTGTGATGCGAGGACTTGAGTGGATCATTGAGATACGGCCCGTCATGGTAGAAGTCAAAGCCCGGCGGAAGGGGGCTTCCCTTCGGGAGTTTCCAGATACGCTTCGAAGATGTCCAGCGCGCCGCCTGGTCCCGGTCGGCGAAGACCGAGATGCCGTTGGGCGGTAGTCCGCCGGCTCCACCGAACGGCGGTATGTTCCCGTGGCCGTCGACCTCGTACTCCTTGCCTTCGCGCCACGCCGGCTTCGGCCCCATGGTGTTGCCACCGACGTACAGGTCTACCGGTGTGGTTCGGCGTATCGGGCCATCGTCGCCCTTCGATGGCGAAGGTTTCGGGGTCGGCTTGGTATCTGGCTTCCGGCTCGGCGCCCGTCTCTGACCAGGATGGAAGTGCCGAACCACCCTTCTGAACACGTAGCGCGCCTTCCCGATCACGCTGCGTGCCGCCTTGCGCAGGCCCGACAGTCCACGCGAGATGGTCTTCTTGACCGCCTTCAGATATCTGCTGGCCGTGCGCTTCAGCGCGCCGATGACCCGCTTGGCCTTGTTGTAGCCGCTCGACAGCTTTTTCTTCACAAAGTGGACCGGGCGCGCAGCGGCCCTCTTAAGCCGGTTGTAGCCCTGTCCGACCTTCTTGGCACCCGCCTTGTAGACCTTCTTGGCGACGTTACAGATCCAGCACTCACCGGCCGGGTCCGACTTCAGCACCGGACTGTTCGCGGCATACGAATATCCGTGCAGTTCCTGCGGATCGTCTAGCACGGTCAGGGGGTCGACGCTGATGAACCGGCCAATGCGCGGGTCGTACTCGCGGGCACCGAGGTGGGTCAGTCCGGTCACTCGGTCAGTCGTACCGCCGATGAACGAACGGCCGTCGGGGAACACCCCGCCGGTGGAGCCGCCACGTTCATCGCCGAACGGCCCGTAGTATCGCCGGGACACCGTCTGGGTAGCGGTGTTCACCGCTACCGTAGACGTCCCTTGTGGATCAGCCAGCAGCCACGACAGGTCCGAGCTGGTGCGGGTGGCGACGGTCTCACCATCGTACGAGTAGTAGCGGACGCCCGACACCACCCCACCGGCACTGACCTGGACCTCCTGGTCGGGCAGATAGAGGGTGGCACCTTCGCTGCCAGCACTGACCAGCAGGTTACCCTCGGCGTCGTACAGGTAAGTACTGGTCTTGCCGCTGGCCGTGACGGAAGCCAGGCGGCCCTCCGCGTCCCAGCTCAGGTTCTGCGTCGCGCCGTCGACAGTCCGGAATGTGGTATTTCCGGAGGCGTCATAGTCAAATTGATCGGTCCGCCCGTTGGCCGGGCCGCCGCTGGTCGTCACCGCGGTGACCGCATGCGGCCGGGCCGCGCCGGTCACCGGGTACGCGTAGGTCTGCGTGACATCGGCGCCACCGCCCGCCGTCGCATGGTCCACCCGCTTGGTGCGG
Source organism: Micromonospora sp. SL1-18 (assembly GCF_047921505.1). Classification (NCBI taxonomy): domain Bacteria; kingdom Bacillati; phylum Actinomycetota; class Actinomycetes; order Micromonosporales; family Micromonosporaceae; genus Micromonospora; species Micromonospora sp. SL1-18. Next base: position 3,024 of record NZ_JBLROA010000023.1, read on the forward strand.
TTGCCGCTCGCGTCATACCTAAATGACTGCCAGTACGGCATCGGCCCACCGGCGCCGCTGGCCGTCGGACCGTTCGCGCAGCCATCGGCAACGGTCCACGCCTCGGTGAGGCGTTGGAGATGGTCGTATTGGAAACACTGTGTGTCAGGATCCACCGCAGACGGGGCGTCCGATATCTTGACAATGTTGCCCGACGGATCGTAGTTGTAGGTCCGGTCGACAACCGTGTATGGGGCGACATCCCGAGTGTCCAGCATGCGGCTCAGCTGATTGGTGCCGTCCTCGTAGTAGAGGTCACGCTGCCACACGTGGTAACTCGCGGCCATGGACCGCCGCTGAAGCTGCCCCAGCTTCGTGTAGCTCGTCCCGGTGACGTAGGTCGTCAGACCGTGCAGGGTCGTCGGGTCCCCCAGCTCGTTGTAGCCGTACAGCAGGGTCTCGGCGGGCAGACCACCGGCAGCCGGAAAACTGCTGCGCTTCAGTGTGCCGTCGAGGTTGAACTCGGCGGTGTAGGTGTACGTCCCGGCGAGTTTCGTCGCGGCCCCGCCCGCATCCGGGATGGTGATCTTCGACCCAGTCGCGCGGTAGTCGTTGTCGAAAGCCGTCGTCTCGGCGCGGTATGCCTTACCGTCGACGTACCGCACTGTCCCAGTCAGGTAGCCCTTGGCAAGCGTGTCCCAGGTCCACTCGGCCAGCTTCGTGCCGCTGGTCGAGCCCAGGAACTCGCCGGTCTTACGGCCCAATTTGTCGTAGCTGTAGGCGAGCGTCGTGCCGCGGGCATCCGTTGTCGATGTCAGCTGGTCGTCGTCGTCAAAGGTATAGGTGATGGTGCCCGCATCCGGCTCCTCCGCCTTCACCAGCCGGCCGCGCAGGTCATAGGTGTAACGTCGAATGTTGCCGCTGGCGTCGGCGACCGAAGATAGCTCGCCATCCGGGGTATAGGTGTACTGCACGCTGTCGTAGCTGCCGGTCGGCTTGTCGCCCCGATACTGCCGCAGCTCAACCAGGTTGTCGCGGGCATCGGTGATCCGGGTGATCGCACCCGCCCCGGTTGGCGGGGTCAGATTCTCCCGGTCGCCGCCGTAGGAGAACGTGTTGCGCCAGCGCTCCTGGCTGTGCACCAGGAAGATCTGCGCAACCGGCCGCTCCAGGCCGTCGTACACAGTGCGTTGCTGGCCCGGGATGTCCGCGTCGTTGTTCGGCACGAACAGCGACGTCGATGGGTCACCGCTGGTGAAGTACTCCTGGTTTTCCTTCGCCACCAGGCCGCGGTCGTCGTAGTACGTGTCGGTGATGATTCGCCCGCCGCCCGGTGCCGGCTCCTGAGTTTGCCGGGGCCGCATCTGCGCGTCGTACAGCTCGGAGCTGGTGGTGTAGGTGCCGTCGTTGCGCAGCGTGCTGGTGCTGACCGCGGTCACCCCGTCCGGCCGCAGCCGGTAGCTGTAGGTCACGCTAGCACTCTGGGTGGCCTTGTCCCGGCCGGGCAACCACACGCCGGTGAGCCGGCCGAGCGGGTCATAGGCAGCCGTCGTGCGCTTGTTGTTCGCGTCGACCACCTCGTTTGGTTGGCCCCACGCCGGATTCAACGTCGTCGTTTCGCTCTGTCCGAGCGCGTTGGTGACGGTAACCTGGGTGACCGGGCCACCCGTGGCCGGGGTGTACGCCGTCGTTGTGGCGTTGCCAGCGGCATCAGCCTCGCTGATCACCCGGCCGAGACTGTCGTAGCTCTGTGTCGAATCCGTCACGTACACCGGGTTGCCGCCGGAGTAGCTCGCGACCGCCTCTGTGCGGGTGACGTCACCGCGGATCGGTGCGACCCCGTACGCCTGCTCGTCGTAGAGGGTGCGAATGTCACTCACCACGTGTTCGGGGCGGCGGGTCGTAGCCGCGCACCCCACCGAGACCGTCTCCACCCGGATCACAAAGTCGATCAGCCAGGCCGAGGTGTTGCGCGCATAGGTGGTACGGGTGCACAGGTCATCCGAGGTCTGGCTCACGTCGCCCTTGTCATCGACCTGGATCGGCATTCCGAAACTGTCGTACGAGGTGTCGGTCTGGGTGGTCAGCCAGCCACCCGAGTCGAGCGCGGTACGGGTTACCTTGCTCGCCTCGCGCACCATGTGCGCGGTGACGGTTATGCCAGCCCGGGTCCGGCTCGCGGTTTGGCGCACCCAGGATGTGGTCAGTTCGGTTTCGGCGACCGCACCACCAGCGCCGGTATAGTCGGTCTCCTCGCGCAGGCCCCCTTGCAGTGGAGGCTGGTCTACCACCCTGTTGCCCTGCGAGTCGGTGATGGTGACCGTCTTGGTGCCGCCAGCCGCTAGCTTGTCGCCATCCATGCCCCGGAAGTACAACCGGTCGGTCTGCGTGCGTATCGGGCTGTTGGGATCACCGTGCAGGGTGCGGACCTTGGAGTACCCTCGCCACTGCCCCCAGGTGCGGTACTTGGCCGGGGTGAGCGGGTCATCGTCGTAGTGCCATGCGGGCGCGTCGAGATACTGGTACGAGGTGATTTCCAGGGGCGAGCCGCCAGTGGCGTCGATCTCCGCGATCTGGGTGACCACGTACTTGTGGAACCAGTCAAGGACCGGGGTTCCGGATTCATCAGGGCTCCAGTACTGGGGGAAACACCGCTTGGTGTTGCCGTCCGGCGCCGGGGTCTGGCCGGCCACACAGTCCGGTCCGCTGTAGCTGACGGACAATTGCCCCCCGACCTCGTCCGTCACCGCGGACACCCGCCACTTGATCAACGGTGGTCGTCCGTCAATCGCGTCCACCCGGTTGGGCAGCTGGATGCCGCTGAGCACAACGTCCGAGAGCGAGGCCGTGCCACCCACATGACCAGTGTGTGAGATCTTGCTCAGCCACAACGCGGGGCTCGTGCCGTCACCTGACGCCGGGAAGCTGTGGGTGAGCGTCCACGACTCGACGTCCTGGTACGCCGACGCCAGATAGGACTGGGTGGTAACCGTGGCGAGCCGCTTGCGAGTCCAGAAGGTTGGCGTGCCGTATGTGCAGGTGGTGCCCGCATCGCAGTTGGCGTCGACCGGAACGTCTGGCCAGTGGGCCGCGTTCGCCTTGCTGAAGGCCGTGCAGTCGAAGGTTTTGGTGACGATGCACCGTTCCGCCGCGGTGAACAGCACCCGGTACGGCGCAGAACTGGTAAACAGCGTGTTCGACCGCTGCCCGTATCTGATCTCGCTGAGGTAACCGCCGCGGGTGTACTTCGTCGCCGTACCGAGGCTCGACGAGGTGGTGTTGCGGGCGTAGTAGTTGATCTCGGGCACGTACCAGTAGGACGACGCATTGCCTTGCGGTTCTACGACGTAGTCCAGATTCCAGCGCCACGCCTGCTGGCACCAGGAGGCGGCATACGTTGAACCGGAACACGGCTCGCCCGTATTGTTGCCGAACACTGGCACCGTCCAGGTGGAGCTGGTCTCTGTGCCGCCGGATGTCCAGCCGGGAAGCCGGTTCAGCCCGAAGTAGTACTGCACACCGTCGGTTCCGGTGACCCGCCAGTACTCGCCGTCGTTATCGCCGTTCGTAGCGCCAGTCAACAGTTCCACCCGGGCGCCGTCATCCGTTTTGGGGTGCCACACCCCTGTCGCGGCGTCCCGGACCAATTCGGTCGCGACGCCGTCGAGCATCAGCGTGGCGTTCTCATCCGGGCCCCAGCACAGGTCTCCGGTCTTGGGGCTCACCCCGTCATCAGCGCACGGAACATACTTTCGCTCCACGTACCCGGGCCAGAAGTCCATCCCCTCGCCGACCCAGGAAACCTGGTTGTTGGTTGATGCGGTCCGGCCGTCTACCCGCCCAGACGAGTAGCTGAGCGTGATATCTGGTTCTGGGCCGGCCGGGGCGGGGGGAACGTCCATCGGGTATGACCAGTTGAAGTCACCGCTCTGGTCGGAGACGTGCCAGCTCGCCGAGGGGGCCAGCGAGGTGGCGCTGAAGTCGCCGGCGGCGCCGGATGCCCCTCCAGTTACCGCCAGGATCGTGGACTGGCCGCTTATCGGGACGTCGGCGGAGAGGGTACCGGCGGTCACGTCATTCGCGGTGGTCAGTTCGGTGCGCTCCGGCAACTGGACCAGACGTAGCCGGGACGCCCAGTCCCCGCCATAGGCATAGCGGAAAGTGGAGTAATCGATTGTCACCTTCGCCGTGCTGTGGCCGGTCCCGGCGCCGGCGGCTGCCGTGCCATCGGGCGACACCCGCAGCAACAGCCCCTCCACCCCGGCGCGTACCGCTTCCGCCCGGTCCAACACCTCAATCCGGACACCATCACGCTGTGTCACCGAGCCTGCCTTCGGCCAGGTGACCGCCGGTGGTGCGGTAAGGGCACGCCGTCCGGCGGCATCAGGCGGTGCCGGCCGGACTGGCGCGACATGGCCGGACACCGGGTTCGGCCGCTGCAGCGCAGGCCTCGGCCGGTTCGTTGCCGCCGCCTCGTTGGGCACGGCGACGGCGGTGACGGAGAGCATCACCAACGCGGTGAACATTGAGATTCGACGTGGTCGTGCTCTCATCTGTCTCCTCCCCTGGACGAACGATGGACATAAGACACCCAGTGGTGATCACCCAGTTACGAGCCTCATCAGGTGCTGGCTAGTAGAAAGATCTCCCAATCAGTTAGCGTTCCGGCGTACGCCCGCACGTCGTCGACGGCTCCGGGCCAGAAATCGGTCTGGGCGCCGGAGTATTTAGCACTGCCGATACTGAACGGACCGGTGGCGCTGAACATGGACACTCCGGTGGTCCGGGCTAACAATGCGCCGTTGACGTAGAGACGCAGTTCGCCAACTGTGGCGTCATACACCCCGGCCAGGTGGGTCCAGGTGCCGGGCTCGGGCATGTGTACAGCGTCTGACCTGGCGTGCGACCAGCGGAGACCGGAGGTGACGTCAGGGTTGGGAGCGGAGAACGACCAGTAGCCGTCGAGCACACCGTCCACAGTGAACCGTCGATAGCCGAGGAAGAATGGGCTTACGGCAGTGCCGTCCTGGCCGACGGCCGTCGCGTTACGCGTCGGCAGCGTGGTGGAGTCTGGAGCTCCCAGCCGGACCCATGCCGTCACGGTGAAGCTTCCATCGGTCTGCAGGACCGGGCCGGCGGTGCTCGCGCGTCCGGTTGCGCCATCGAAGGCGAGTGCCCCGCCCCGGGTCCCATCGGCATCCCAGGTAGCCCCGCCCCTGAGCGTGGCAGTGTTGCCCCATCCCGATGAGTCCGCGGCAACGCTGCCGGCACCGTCGTCGAACGCCCAGATACCGCGGGCGCTGCCTGGCCGGGTGGCGAGCAGGTGAAGACCGTCCTTGCAGGAGGGGATCTGGTCGCTTGCCACCGGATCGCAGGACGGCTGGTTGACGAGGATCCGGTCGTACACCCGAACTTCGTCAACGTCGCCAGGGAAATAGTCCACATACGCGCCCTTAACCTTCACCCGGCCAACTTCCAGGGGTCCAGTGGCGTGCCAGGGTGTCGTGAAATCGACCGGCGCCGCCTGAAGCACTCCGTTGACGTAGAGGCGCAACTGCTGGCGGGGTGCATCGTAGACGCCGACCAGGTGGGTCCACACCCCGACTGCAGGTGGGGCGTTTGAGATGGCGCGGACGATAGTTGCTGTATCGACATCTGAGCTGTAGCGATTAAAGATCCACCGGTTGTAGGAGACCGAATAGTAAAGCTGGAAGCCGGGCTGCCGAGTGCCCCCCTGGGTCACCACGGTGGCGATGTGGGCGGTGGACGTCAGGCGGGCCCAGGCCGAGACGCTGAAGCTGCGATCCGTGCGCAGCACTGGCGCCGCGGTCGCTCCGTATCCAGTGCTGCCATCGAGGGACACCGCGCCATCGACCCGCCCCCGGCTAGTCCACGTCCTGCCGCCAGCCCAGGTTAGTGAGTGCCCGTGGCCCGAGGCATCGGCGGTCGCCGTGCCGCCGGTCTCGTCGAAGCGCCAGTAGCCGACCGGGTCGGAGGCGAACCCGACGAAAAAGTCGTACGTTGCGTATTGCGTGCTGACGTTGCCGGCGCGGTCCACCGACCACACATACAAGGTGTTCTGCTGGTCCCTCGGTGGGGTCAGCTGGATCATCACCGTGCCGGTCGGCGCGGACACCTGGTTGGCCGTTCCGACGTTGATGTCATTCAGTGCGTATTTGAAGGCGGTGATATCAGGGGCGCCCCCGTCCGAGAAAGTAAATGCTCCTGGCAGGCCCGGGCTCCCATGCGCATCGGGGAAGGTGCTACCAGGCGGGTAGTCGGTCGAGGTCACGACGGGTAACTGGGACGGCGCGGCTGTTTTCACAACAAACTCGCAGTACGAGGTCCACGCGCTGGCGTCGATCCCGTCATACGCCCGCGTCCGCCAGGAGTAGATCGTGTCTTCCCGAAGGGAAGGAGTGGGCGCGGTCAGCGTCACCGGTTTGGTCGTCGAGACATATGCGGTGACAATCTTCGACCCGAAGGCCTGCCACGACTTGCTGACCGGGTCATATTGCCGCATCTCAAACTCGGCCCGCACCTCACCGTTACTGCCGTCCGGATCATAGACATTGGCGTACAGCTTCGGGTTGGCGGTGTTGATCCCTGGCCGGCCGTCGCCGGTCAAACAGGGCGTTCCCGGCTGGGTGCCGTACACGGTCGGCGTTGTCGGCACCGTGTTGTAGTTCACCACTAGGTGCGGAGAATAGTCATAGCGTTTCCATCCGTAGCTGTCCGTCTCGCTGCCCTGCAGCGACAGCGTGACGTTCGCCGCGCCGGACGCGGCCCGTGACACGATGGCCGAGGTAGCGTCGAACTCAAGATCCTTGGCGGGGCAGGGACTGCTTCCGCTAGTCGGGGCCCAACCGTACGCAGCGTTGACCGTGTACAGCTTCTGGAGGTTCGCCGGCTTGGTATTCCAGGTCGTGCTCGACGAGATCCCGTTGGTCAGCCACAAGTCCACTGGACGAGCGGTACAGGAGTAGGCCCAGATCTCCTTGATCCGGAACGTGGCGCTGATGATGTGCTTGCCGGCGATGGCGCTGGTGTCCATGCGCCAGTACGACCGCTTCACGTTCGCCCCGCCGTTGTAGGTTCCCGAGGCCGGGGTGTTGGTGGTCGAATTCCAGTAGGCGGTGGTCGGATATCCCTTGTCGACGTACGCCCAGGCCAGTTTGGACCCGGACCAAGAAGGGTCGATATAGACCGGAAACCTAGTGGTGGCGCCGGTCAGCATGGTCCGGTTCGGGCGCACCGTGATGCTGTCCGTGCCGACCTCTGCCGGCATCGCAGCCAACAGTCCTGGTGTCCCGGCCCCGATCGGAGCACTGCTGAAGATCTCGGTTGTAGAGGAATCCCACATCTGCGGCGTGGGAGCGTGAAAGACCTCAGCACCGCCGGCGTCAAGGGCTCTCGCGCCGCCCGCACCGTCGCCGCGGACCGTGAGCCCCTCGCCGCGCAGGCCAAACCGCACCACGGTGAGTTCGGGTTGGCGGGCGGCCTCCGCCGTCTTCACCACCAGCACCTCGGAGAAGCCGGTGACGCCCGCGGTCACTTCAAGATCGACTCCTGGTAATACCTCGGGATACCGCGCGGTTCGGCCGCTGAGCACCGGACGCGGGAGCGGCTGCGACCAGGTCATCGTCAACGACCGTCCCGCCTCCGCGATGGTGGCCAGCGCTGTATCGCCCCCCGGGGAAAACGACAGTTCCAGGGGCGTTGCAACCGTGGTCACCCGCCCGTCCGCTCCCCATTGCAGGGTTGGATTGACCGGTACCCACTCGCTGCCGCGATGTACCCATCGCGGCAGTGCGGTCACATCGGTGGTGAAGGTGCCATCCGCGTTCGCGAAGACCTGGCGATTCGCCGTCCGCAACGACATCACTTCGACCGGCCCGCTGGCCTGCGGGCTAGCCGCGCTGGCGCCTGGCGCCTCGGCAGTTATAAAACCTGATAGGAGGACGATGGCGTAGACGGCCGATGAGACTAGGCGGCACCCACTGTGGCCCAATGTCATGGCACCCTCCTCAAGGGACCCTATAACAGCTGACGTTACGGTATTGACATACATCTCACAAGGCTGCGGCCGAGGTAGTGTTTGTCCTGGCTCTCCTCAGTTACGGCCAGCTGTCCGTGCTACGCAGCATATGCATTGACGTTAATCAAGGGCATATTCCGAACGTCGCCTACTGGCTACCACTTCGAACAGGGCTTGCCACGGACAGGGTCATTGCGTTGTGGGATAGGCGCTGGTCACGGCGTTGATGAGGGCGTGTGGTCGGCGGTCGGCGTGCCGGGTGGCGCGGGCGATGTTGGTCTGGCCGTGGATGCGGTGGTAGCCGATTGCGGTGTTACGCAGGGTGGCCATGCAGGGTCATTGCGTTGTCGGGTAGCTGCTGGTCACGGCGGTGATGAGGTCGTGTGGGCGGTGGCTGGCGCGTCGGGTGGCGCGGGCGATGTTGGTGTCACCTTCGGTGCTGTGGTGGTAGCCGATGGCGGTGTTACGCAGGGTGTCGTCGCTCACGTAATTCCCTGAGCGACGGCAGCCGCAGCCCGGCGGTTCTTCCGACGAGCGCTGATCATGCTGAAGGTCAAGCCGGCCGAGATGGTCACCGACGCCGCCCCCGCCTACGCGCAACCGGCGGTCACCCGTCACGGCTAGGGACTGGCGAACCTCGACAGAAGCGGTCAGCAGCGCTGCCAGCGCTGGGAACGCGCGAAGCCGGCGCGGGTCCGCGACTCCACCGCCACGATGAGTGCGTTCGTGCTCTCTGCCGTGGGAGGGACGGAGTTGTTCAGTAGTGAGTGCGAACGATCCGGGTTCACCCACCCATCAGTGCCCCAGTACTTCTTGTCGGCGTTGCCGGAGTTGATCTAGGTCGCGCCGGAACTGATCGGTCAGCACCTGTTGCTCGATCGGCTGCTGCGCCTTCTGTGTCACGCGCCGCAGGTTGGTCTCTTTCTGACAGGCCGCGTCTGCCTGGGCGGTCGTCAGCTCCGTTTTGGCCACGATGCGCATCGCGGCGTCGTCAACGGCCGCTCGAGCGCGGGCCTGAATCTGCTCGCGAAGCTCCTCCGGATTCTTGGCTTGATACCCGGACCGGTTCAAGCAGGACGACCATGCCCTCAGGGCGTCCGTCACCACAGGGTCCTTACCGGTACGTTCGATGACGATGTTACTCAATGCTTGGATGGTGTAGTAGAGCCGGTCCCAGTCGCCGCCGAAAACCATCTCCCTGGCCTTGGTTGCACACGCGTCAACTGCCACGGTCACTCGGCTGCCATCTGGTAGGTCGATCGTGCTCTGGTGCTGCTGGTCGCCGACCAACGCCTTAGCGAATTGAGGATCGGGGGTGGGAGGCGCAGCAGCGTAGCTTCGTTGACGGTCACGAACCACGGCGAGCGCTATGCCGTATCCGTCTATCCGCGCCGACTCCATATCGAGCAGAAAGTATGGGTTGTTCGGTTCAGGCGCCGACCAAGATGCCGGTGCGGGAGCCGAAGAGGAATCGTATCTAAACCCTCGACCTCGCATGCAGACCGCAGTGGCCTGTTCCAGCTTGTGGGCGATGACTTGCTCCTCGGCGGCGGTGTAATAGACGGCGCTGCCAAAGGGATAGAAACGAGACGGGCGAACCTGGTCGGCTGTGGATGGCGTCCCACAACCAGCCAGGACCACCAGTGCGAGTGCCGCCACAGTGCAGCCTGCTCGTCGCATATGCGTCATCGGCAGTTGTACCACTTGTTGCTGAGAGCGTGGTGCCAGATGGCCTTGCCATAGATGTTGGTCCAGCCTGAACCCTTCGCTAGCGGATAGCGTGTACCGCCATAAAACATGGCGGAGTAGATGTATACGTCACAGTGGACGCCGTTGTTGTAGATTGACTCGGCGCCGGTCCACTGATAATAGCGCCCCAGGTCCTCGTTGTCCCCGTACACGGGCCCCGCATGCGCATCATAGTTTATCCAGGCGTATGCACACGTGGCGCCGGAGGGGCAGGGCTCGGCGCTGGCTGCCTCGGCGGTGCCGACGATGGCGAGCGCGGTAAATGTGGTGGTCGTGAAGATCGCCGCGAGGATCCGCTTTGGTGAACGCACAGGTTTCCTTTCCTGGTAGAGGAAATTCTTAAGCCAACCGTTGGAGCGAGATGCTGGCAGATGGGGTGAGGTGGTGGCAGAGCATCGATAGGTAAACTATCCAAACCGTATCGGCGTGGGCCAACCTTTGGTCGGCGCCGATTGCGATTGCTGCGCGAATCTCTCGCCACCTCCTTCCGATTTAGGTTCAATGGCCGATCCGGCACCGGCCACCGGCCGAGTCGCCCATGAACTAATCAGCCTGCACATCGATGATCTGCAACGGATGTCGTAAGCTCGACGACATTCGGGCCCACCCGAATAACGACAATAAGGGACGATCTGGCGGCACCTGCGCCAACACGACTTTCGGGGAGACCGGGATGTATCGAATTCACTTCACCGCCCAGGACCTAGCCCGCACCCGGGTGGCGGAGGCCCCGATGCCCTTGATCGAGCTGGACCTCGCGGCCCGCGCGTTGCAGGACGACAGCCAACCACTGCGCCTGAGCCTCTGGCGACAGCGCGCGGCAGCGCGGCTAACCGTCAACGCCCGCATGGCCCTGTCAGTCATCCCTGCGATTGGCTATTCACCGTCGTTCCACCAGCCAGCGCTGCCCGGAACCGTGGAAGGGGTGCTGGAGCACGTGCGGACAACGCCCACCAAACGGATCCAGGCGGATTTGGCTGCAATCGCCGAGCTCCAGCCCCTGCCCTCCTGGACCCGCCGGCTCGCCGACGACGCGGCCGTGCGCGCACGACTGTTCCAGGGGATCAGCGATCTCTACACGGCGCTGCTGGCCCCATACTGGCCGCGGCTGAGCGATGAGCTCACCGCCGACCGAGCCGTGCGCACCCGGCAGTTCCTCACCGGAGGCGTGGAGAGGATCCTCGCTCACGCTAACCCAGAATGGGCACGGTGGAGCCTGCCCGTGTTGGAAATCCGCACGGCCAACGGCGCGGAGCACGACCTCTACCTGTCGGGGCAGGGCATCCTGCTCGTGCCCACCATGTTCGGCACCCGCTGCACTGTCGACAACGACGCTCAGCCCCAGCCCGTCGTCACCTATCCCGCAGCACACGACCAGCCGCTACGACGCTTGAACGCCCTTGTTCCCGAGCACGTCGCAACCGGGTCCAGCCGTGCGCTCATCGCGCTGATCGGCTCGACCCGGGCGGCAGTACTCGAGATCATCGCCGATCATTCCAGCTGCACCACCAAGGAACTCGCCGCACTTGCCAGGATCTCCCCGGCCAGCACCAGCGAACACGCCACCATCCTGCGCGAAGCCGGGCTTATCCGCACGGTCCGACACCGCAACACCGTGCTGCACAGCCCCACCCAACTCGCCCTCACGCTGCTGAACACCACGCTCGGGAAGCACGGTGCCGACGGTGTCTGAGGGGCGGGCCGATAACACGGCGCGAACCAGTCACGCCCGCGTACGTTCGTGGCCTCGCACCCCGCAACACCGGCTCCGTTGCGTTGAGCGTCGCCGAGACTGAGGTTCCCCCGATAGCGTGGAGGCCGGGCCTAAGGGGATAGATGGTCATGGCTGAGACGAGGAGACGGTTCGACCGGGAGTTCCGTGAGGGCGCGGTGCGGATCGTGCGGGAGACGGGCAAGCCGATCGCGCAGGTCGCCCGGGATCTCGGGATCAACGACGGCACCCTGGCCAACTGGGTCGCGCAGGACCGGCGGGCTCGGGGGCAGGCCGCCGCTGGCGGTCTGGACGAGGACGAACGCGCAGCGTGCGCAGCTGACCAAGGCCTTCCCCCTGGGACGCATCGGCCAACCGGACGACATCGCCGCAGCTGCCACGTTCCTGCTCTCCGACCAAGCGTCATGGATCACCGGCGTAACCCTCGACATCAGTGGGGAGTGGGGGGACCGATCCCCACCCCGATGGCGCCCAGCAACCGCTCGCCCGATCGGCCCTGACCAAGCCTGCCGCGGCCGGCGCGGTGCCGCGCGGCGCAGTTGCGCCGGTTCACCGTCGAAGACGTGCGGGCGATCCTGGCCGCCGGGCTGGCCCCGCGACGAATGGCTCGATCCTTGCACCGAACGTGGTCTGATCGGCGCCCGTCACCACGGTACCCAACAGCACCGCGGCTGCGCCTGCTCGCTCGAGCATCACAAGGTCCCTCGGCGTCAGCTTGTGCTGGCTCGGCACGACGACGGGCACGTTGACCGCGGACGCCACCGACTCCAGCCTGGCCAGCGTCGCCAGGGTCAGCGGTGTGCCATACCGTTCGGGTTCGAGCGTGGAAAGCTCGAGCGCCTGAACTCCCTGTCTCACCAGGGCGCGTGCCTGGGCAGGGCCGTCATCCGGTCCCAATGCGGCCATCGCGGTCACGGTTCCGCATGCCTGCGTGTATCCGGGCGGAGCGTCGGCGGCATACACATCGAAGTAGTCGAAACCCAACTCCTGAGCTGCGCTCATCTCCGCGATCGACACGGTACCTGCCGCCCCGACGACGAGGCCGGTCGGCAGGCCGAGCGTGAGGATGTCCCGTAGTCGCTCGCGCTCGGTGGCCAGCGAACCAAAGGTCGTTCCCGAGGCTCGGTGTTGCACATTCGTGTGTACCTTCAGACCGTCGGCTCCAGCCTGCCGGGCCGCTTCTGCCAGTGCCATGTCATTTTGCGGCAGGCTGACCAGGATGCCCAGACGCGATTCAGGTAACCGCATACAGCACCTCTTTCAGTAGTAGGTGAGCTTCGGCCAGGTGAGTTCCATGCCGTTCCTGACCATCAGGTCCTGGGCCTCCTGCAGGAGAGCCGGTGTCGAGGTGATCTGCTGCGGCTCGACTCGGCGCTCCACGCAGAACGAGGCGACGGTGCCGGCCGCCTCACCCACGGTCCACTCGACGGGGTGCAGCCGGTAGCAGCCGTTGGTGATGTGTGTGGTGCCGATGCTCTTACCAGCGGCGAGCAGATTCCGGGTGCGTTGCGGAACCAGTGCGCGGAGCGGGATCTGGAACGGCCAGGAGGGGATGTCGACGTAGTTGTCGCCGCCGGTCGTCGGGTGCAGATCGATGCGGTAGGCGCCGATCCCGACGCTGTCGTCGTAGTCTTTCGCCCCTTGGCTTCGTACGGCCGCTGAGAGGTCCTGCTCCACGATTCGGTACTGGCCTCTGATGCGCCGCGCTTCCCGGATGTAGGGACGCCGGGCGAGGCCGTCGGTGGTGCCGGTGATGTCGGGGCGTAGTCGTAGTCCGGGCCAGCCGTGTCCGCCGTCGGGCCGTGGTGCCTCGGTCTGCAGCCAGTAGAGGAAGCTCAGGCTCTGGGCCCGCGCGGCGGCCACGTGCGCCGCGATCTCATCGGCGGTGCCGCCGATGACGGAGCCGCCCAGGTAGTCGATCATCGGCCAGTTCACGACGGTGATGTCGCTGGTGAAGGTGCCGGGCCGGAAGTGGTTTCGGGCCAGGATCCGGCGGAACCCCCACAGCTCGTCCGAGCCGGGGTCCTTGCTCTGGTCGGCGATGATGCTGGCCGGCTCGTCGTTCGGGTTCGGGCGGAACTGGTAGTGGCGCGGCTGCAGCGTGTGTGGATGGGGTGCGACCCAACCGAATTGGGGTCCGTGCCACCATTCGGGTGCGACCGCCCGCCAGGCGGCGTAGTCGTCCGGCTTGTCGATCGTGTGGTTCTCTCCGGCGTGGTGCGAGAGGGCGAAGCACACCGACATGGCCTGCATGTTCATCGGTTGGGCAACCGCGGCTGCGTGGGGTTCACCGGTGTCGTCCCGTGACTCGGTCCCGGTGACGAACTCGGTGCGGGTAATCGGTAGCAGGTCGCCGGTCTCGGTCGCGTCGAGGACGAAACGTGCCGCGACGGTGATCTCCCGCCCCGACTCCAGGGCTCGGAATCCGACCGCTGTCACGTGGTCGCCGTCGACGTCGGCGGCCAGCGGGAGGTGTCGGCGCAGGACGGTGATCCGCTCTGCCGCCTCCCACGGGGCGAGCATGGCGTCGATGACCGCCAGGGCCACCCGCGGTTCGTGGCAGAGCGGTCCGACCCGTCCGGCGCCCGGGTTCAGGTGTGCCAGTTCCCTCGACGCCGAACGCAGCGGATACCAGCGCCGGTAGTACCCGCGGATCGCGTCCCGCAGCCGGCGGTAGCTCGCGGTGGCGCCGAACGACTCGATCCAGGGGTGCTCGTCGGGTGGGACCAGCTGCGTCGTGAGTTGCCCGCCGAGCCAGTCGGTCTCTTCGGTCAGCACGACGCGCGCGCCGTTCGTGGCTGCGGCCAGGGCGGCGGCGACGCCGCCGAGCCCTCCGCCGACCACCAGGACATCCGCGCGGAACTCGGTCACTCATGATTCCTTTCGTCGCTGGGCGCTGGTCGCTCCGGCGAGAAACGCGCACGGCAGCGTGACGGACTGCGGGTCGATGTCGAGCGGTGATTCGATCTGCTGGGCCAGCAGTTGCACCGCGCGTGCTCCCATTTCGCGGCGCGGTATCACGAAGCCGGTGAGTTCGGGATGTGGAGCGGCGTCGGGTGGGTCGTTCAGTGCGGCCACCGAGCAGTCGCCGGGTACGTCGACGCCCAGGCCGGTGAGGATGTCGATGACCCGCATCGCGACCACCGATTCGTGGGAGAGTACGGCGGTGGCTCCGGCGGTCAGCAGCCGCTTGATGTCCTCGACCGGTGGGTCGGAGTCCTTGTGGATGGGGAGGATGAATCCGTCGGTGGGGAATCCGTGCCGGGCCTGGGCGGCCCAGAATCCCGCGTCGCGGTCGGCGGAGGGTTCGCTGGGTTCTGCCGCCGTGAGGTAGGCGATGCGTTCGTGGCCGAGGGCCACGAGGTGATCGACGACGCGTTCGGTCGCCGCGGCGTAGTCGGCGGTGACATAGGTGATGCCGCCGCCCGGAACGTCACGGCGGCCGATCAGGGTGAAGCAGAAGCCCTCGTCTCGTAGCCGTGCGAGGTCCGCGCGGTCGGTTTCCTTGCCGAGCAGCACGCATCCGTCGGCGAGCCGCAGCCGGTTGACGCCGTCGCGGTAGATCGCCCGTCCCCCGTCGGATCGGGTGGCGCTGGTGAACATCAGCATGTCGTAGCCGAGTTCCTCGGCGGTGGCCTCGATGCCGACGAGGAACGGGTGGTAGAAGTCGTGATGGTCCATGGGGAACATGGATTCGAAGGTGTAGACGCCGATCAGGCGGTTCGCGCGGCCGGCGAGGCTGCGGGCCACCGGGTCCGGGACGTACCCCAGTGATCTGGCTACCTCGAGGACCCGCCGGCGGGTCTCGGGTGGGATGCGCACGGTGTCGGAGTGCCGCTCGTTGATCACGATGGAGACCGTGGCCTGTGACACTCCGGCCAGCCGGGCGATGTCGGATTGACGGGGTCTGCGTCGAGGTACGTCCTTCACGGGCGGCGGTCCCCTGTTCTGCGATGGTCCAGTTCGAAGTCGATCTCGAAGGCGCGGCCCCACGGGAAGTGAACGCTGTCCGGCACCACGTGGAACTCGTCGGCCAGTGCGCCGAGTTCGCTGAGGCGTTCGTTCAGCTCCCGCGCCACCTGGCCCCTGCGCCCGGCGGTGCCGGCGGTGATGACGGCCCGCCGGGCGCAGGTCTGGTAGCCCCAGTCCTCGACCAGGCGGTGGGTGACGGCCCTGCGGTGCGCGGCGATCCGCGCCTCGCCGGTGGCCAGCAACCGGGCGCAGCCCTGGGCCAGCACGCTGCCGATCGAGTTTCCGGCCGTGTTCCAGCCCGCGTATCCGGCGAGGTGCTGGAGCAGGTCGGCGTCGCGCAGCGCGGCCACCAGCGCCGAGTCGGCGCCGTTGGCGTCGGCGACGTCGGCCACCGCGACCGGGCGGCCGGCGCGCAGGTGGTCGCCGATGCGGCCGGCGAGCGCGGTGTTGGCGCCCGTCGCCCGTTCGGTCCCGTCCGGGCGGCGGTACCAGTCGCCCGGTCGGACTCCGGGCGGGTGCACGGCGAGCACCAGGTCCGCCTCCTCGACGGACTCGACGAGGTCCGCGCCGATGCTCGCGAGCTGTGCGGTGATCGTGTCACCGACGGGCACGTCCTCGTATGCGGCCACCCGTTCGAGTGCCTGCCGGTCGACGCAGTCGACGGCTACCTTGGGCCGCAGGTTGGCGTGTTCGAGTGCCGCCCGGGTGGTCAGCACGGCGCCCGCCTCGTCGGCGCCCGGTAGGCAGCGCACCCGGTCGCCCAGGTCGAGCCGGCGGATCCAGGTCTCCAGCCATTCTCGTTCGGTGGTGGACACGCTGTCCATTGTGCTGTCCTCGACGAGAATCGAGAGCACGTCGACGACGCCGTCGGTCACCAGATCGAGGCAGGCAAGCTGGGTGGCGTGCAGTCGCATCCGCCGGGTGAAGAAGTCGGTGACGAGCGGGGCGGGGATCCGGGTGCGTGCCGCCGCGACGTTGTTGGCCCGCCCGTGTTCGGCGCGGTAGGTCTCCCTCGACAAGGCGAAGAAGTCCAGGCCGTGCCGGTCCCAGTAGTCTGGTTCGGTGTCGGCCCCGTTGGCTTGCTTCGTTCTCATCAGGGTCATGAACGCGTGGATGCGGGTCGCGGGTCGCGCGGCGCGGATCCGGCGCAGCGGATCGAGGCGGGCCAGTGCCGGGGCCGGCGGCTGGGTGGTGCGCCGCGAGGCGACGTACCCGCCGTAGACGAGCTGGTTGACGCTGACCACGACGGCGTCGCTGTCGTTTGCGGAGTCCTCCAGCCATCGCGTCAGCCGGTCCGGGTCGGCGGGTACGCCGCGTGGTGGTAGAAGGTGGGCCGGCGGCACGCGCAACCGGGTTCCGGCGGCCGTGGCCAGCGCGGCGACGTGGCTGGTGTTGACCGGTCGGTCGTCGAGCGGAAGCAGCGTCACGACCGGTGCGGCGCGGTTGCTCATCCCTTGACCGCCCCCGATCCCAGGCCCTGCACGAAGTGCCGTTGACCGGCGATGAAGATCACGAGAACGGGCACGATCGCGACGAAGGTGCTGGCCATCAGCGGCCCGTACTGGGGCGCTCCGCTGGCCGCGAAGGAGCTCAGGGCCAGGGGCAGGGTCTGCATGTCCGGTGACGACACGATCACCAGCGGCCACAGGAAGTCCTCCCAGGCCCCGGTGAACGACAGGATGGCGATGGTGGCGACGATCGGCCGGGCCAGCGGCAGGTAGATCTGCCAGAAGATCCGCAGTTCGCCGGCGCCGTCCACTCGACCGGCGTCGGACAGTTCCGGCGACATGTCGAGGAAGTACTGGCGGGTGAGGTAGATGCTCAGTGGTTGCACGAGTAGCGGTAGGACGAGCCCGGCGTGGGTGTCGAGCAGGCCGGTGCCGCCCTGGCCGAGGATGTCGTTGCCGCCGGTGAGGGGGAAGTGCCTGGTGATGAGGAACAGGGGAATGAGCTGCACGATGGCCGGCACCATGGCGCTGCCGAGCACGACGGTGAGCAGCAGCCGCGATCCGCGAAAGTCGACCCGTGCCAGGGCGTAGCCGGCAGAGGCGGCCGCGATGCAGTTGACCGCGACCGTCAGGGCCGACACGATGAGGCTGTTCGCCATGGCCACCGGAATGTCCGTCGAGCTCCAGACGTAGCTGAAGTTTTCCAGCGTCGGGTGCTCGGGCAGCAGTTTCGGCGGGTAGCGGAACGCTTCGGTCTTCGAGGTGACGGCCAGGGACATCATCCAGAGGAACGGCGTCGCCACGACCACCGTCACGAGGCCGGTTACGACGGTCCGCCGCCACCCGGTCCCGCCGATCCTCGGACGTGTGCGATGCGCGGTCACCGCCGGCCTCCCTTCGACAAGGTGCGGATGCTGAGGTAGGCAAGGCCGAAGATCAGGCCGAACAGCAGGAAGGCCATGGCACTGGCGTTGCCGAGGCGGTAATGCTCGAATGCTTCCTTGTAGATCATCATGTTGACGACGGTGGTCGACGACAGCGGTCCGCCCGAGGTCAGGATGTAGATCTCGGAGAACGACTGCGCGAGGTAGATGAGGTCGACCACGACGACGTACGTGGTGATCGGTACGAGAAGGGGCAGCGTCACGTGGCGCAGCGTCCGCCATCGTCCGCATCCGTCGACGGCGGCGGCCTCGAGCAGTGAGTTCGGGATTTGCTGGAGCCCGGCCAGGAATATGAT
The DNA here is from genome assembly GCF_047921505.1 of Micromonospora sp. SL1-18. Classification (NCBI taxonomy): domain Bacteria; kingdom Bacillati; phylum Actinomycetota; class Actinomycetes; order Micromonosporales; family Micromonosporaceae; genus Micromonospora; species Micromonospora sp. SL1-18. The sequence goes on from NZ_JBLROA010000023.1 coordinate 21,182, forward strand.
CGTGCTGCCGCCGAGGGCCTTCCAGGCACGCATGAGGATCAGCGACGGCAGCGCGGTGTCCCCGTCGGTGAGGAAGTCGACCGGCGGGAGCCCGACGAGGTCGAGCAGGTAGTTGAACAGCCCCTCGCGGGAGTACAGCCACAGCCAGATCATGCTCACCGCGACCAGCGGCACCACGCGCGGCAGGTACAGCACCGCGCGGAACAACGACACCCCGGGGAACCGGCCGTTGACCAGCAACGCCAGGGCGAGCGCCGCGGGCACCGCGATGACCAGCGTTCCGGCGGCGTACTCGACGGTGACGAGGATTGCCTTCCAGAACTCGCCGGAGGCGAGCACGGCTTGGTAACCGTCGAGGCCGTGGAACCTGGGCCCGCCCCGCTCCACCGGGTTGTACGAGGTGAGGCTGAGGTAGAAGCCGTACCCGATCGGTACGAGCACCACCACCAACAGTGTGGTGACGGCCGGCAGGACCAGGATCCACGCGGCTTTGTGTTGGGCCGATCTCAACGCACGCTGGTTGGGTGTGGGAGTTGGCGTGACCGGGGTTGTCGCCGGCCGCGTGCCGATCACCATGACAGGGGTTGGCTTTCGTCCGCGGGTCAGTTCTGCTTCAGCAGCTCGGCCGCCTTGGTCGCCGAACGGTCGAGTGCCTCGTCGGCGGGGGCCTTGCCGCGCAGCGCGCCTTCGATCTCGGCGGCCAGCGCGTCGCGTATCTGCGTCCACTTCTCGAGGTTGGGGTTGCCACGGAACGTCTTTGCCGCGTCCATGTACGGCTTGATGTACGGCTTGTCTGCGAGGTCCGGATCGGTGGCCAGCGACGCGCGCGCCGGGATGCCGCCCACGGCCTGGACGTAGGCCTTGGCGTTCTCCGGCTTCAGCAGGAACTGGATGAACTGCCAGGCCTGGTCCTTGCGGCGGGAGTCGGCGCTGATGAACAGCCCGTTGCCCGCGCCGCCGAACGACGCCACCGTGGTGTCGCGCAGCGGCGGCGCCACGGCGATCTTCGCGGCTACCTCGGGTGCCTGTTCCCAGATGCTCTTGAGCGTCGCCTCGTCGGTCACCGCCATGGCCGCTCGCCCGGTCACCAGCGGATGCTGTGCGCCCGCACCGGAGGTCGCCTCGCCGAGGCCGGTCGCTACCGCCGTCGGCCCGTTGTAGAGGTCGACGAGGAAGTGCAGCGCCCGCTTGCCTTGCGCGGAGTTCCAGGCGATGGTCGCGCCGCTGTCGTCGACAAAGGCGCCGCCCGCCTGGAAGAGGAAGCTGCCGAACGCCTGCGACATGCTGGTCGGGTTGTCGGCGGGCACGATGACGCCGGAGCGGGTGATGGCGCTGCCCTTGCGCTCGACGAGCCGCTCCGCCGCCGAGCGCAGGTCCTGCCAGGTCGCTGGCGGCGTCTTGGGGTCGAGACCGGCGGCGGTGAACTGGTCGGTGCGGTAGGTGAGCAGGTGACCGAAGCCCCGTAGGGGCATGATGATCTGCTTGCCGTCCACCTTGCCCTGGTCGAGGAAGGTCAGGTCGTCCCGGTCGGCGGCGGGCATCTTCGCCAGGTAGTCGTCCAGCGGGATGACCCGGTTGTTGGCCGCGTAGCCGGCCGCGGCGGCGTTGCCGTGCCCGAAGATGTCGGGGGCCGTGCCGCCGGCGAAGGCGGTCGACAATCGGGTCGGCAGCTTGGCCCAGTCCACGAACTCGACCTGCACGTCGACGCCGGATTCGGCTTTGAAGGCCGGCACTAGTTTGTCGTTCACCCATGCCATTTCCTCGGCCAGGTTGCCTGGAAACCAGACTCGGAGGGTGTCGGTGTCGCCGGTGCCCCCGCCGCCTCCGCATCCACTGAGGACCACGGGCGACGCGATGAGGCCGGCCGCCATCAGGAGGGCGCGGCGTCGGTTCATGATTGTCTCCGTCCGTACTCTGAGTGAGCGCGAGTCAGATAATGCGCATCATCATGTGGACGGTCCGTGTCGTCTGTCAAGAGTGGATCCTTGACAGATTCGACCGGCGGTGGGAAAACTGACGACAGTCCATCGATGATAATCCGTATTATCAGCGGGAGGTCCTCGTGACAACCGGTCGCCGGGCACATCGCCCGGCCACATCACCCATCCCCGTGGCCCGTCGCTTACTCCCTCCCCAGCGGTGGTGGGCGGGCGTCGCAGCCATCGGCCTGCTGCTACCCGCCACCGCCGCCGTCGCGTCGCCCTCGGCGGACACGCCGGCGCGCAACGGACCCCCGGCGGGCATCAGCAACATGGTGGGGACGCCGATTCCTTCGCAAGCCACCCCGGAAAACATGCCCCAGTTCGTCCGCCAGTTCGCCGTCGAGATCGACAACGTGACCGGCGGTGCGATCGAGCACGTCGCGAACGACGGCCGGCGAACCGTGCTCGGGCACGTCGAGCGGCCGGCAACCGGCACCATCGAGGCCAACGACGGGTTCTGGGCATCGAAGTACTCGCACGCCATCGACGGTACGGCCGGGCACCTGCTCGCCACCTCGGTCTATGTGATGCGGTCCAAGGTGTGGCCGGAGCAGCCCTACGACCCGCTGTACTACGAGAACTTCGATCCGGTCAACGGGCAGCGCGACTGGACCACCCGGCTGCTCAACATCCGTCCCGACCGCTACGCCGACGCCGACCACGGCAATTGGCTGGCCGACACGATCTACACCGACATCCCCGGCGGCACCGGCATCTTCGGCGGCAAGAGCGCCATCCCCACCGGCGCGCCGCTGACCTACCTCGACGACACGGCGGGCACCTGGCGCCCCATCGCCGACTACTTCCGCGCCGATCCGACCGCGGCACCCCCGCGACGGATCCGCTTCACGGCCTACCGGCCCATCGCGCGGGGCGCCTCGCCCAGCTACATCGAGTTCGAGAACTGGGCCGCCGGTGACACGGTCGCCGGGCGGACCCACACCAGCAACGGCGGCATCTACGTCGGCTACCCCAACGGCAGCAAGAACCACGTCGCCGATGTCGTCCAGCGCGTCGAAGGCATCGGACGCTTCGCCGGAACCGAATTCGCCCACGTCGGGCAGATGGACACCAACCACCCCGGCGCGTTCACGTTCTCGACCTCACCCTACGTCGGGTTCAGCTGGGACCAGAACGTCCGCGGCGGCTTCCAGATCGTTCCCGCCAACCATGTGAAGTTCCTCAGCAACGACCTCGGGCAGAACTCGTTCATCGGCCGCCCCCAGTGGCTCATCGTCGGCCCGATCGGCGCCGATCCCGACGTCCTGTTCGACCGCCGGTACATCATCGACGGCAAGCTCTCCTTCTCCCCCGGATGGGAGGCCATCGCGCCGGTCTTCGGCATGTACGCCCGGACCACCTTCGACCCCGCCAACCTGGCCGAGTCCACCTACGTTGAGGTCTCGTACGACTACGGCACGACGTGGCAGCCGACCCCCGAGTTCGTGGGTGTGCACGACCCGACCACCTGCCACACCCAGACCTGCCCCCAGAACTGGACCAACCTCCGGGTCCACCTGGCATATCCAGCCGGGCCATGAGGCCGGCGCCGGCCCCCGACCGGGCGGTCGGGGGCCGGCCGGCGAGGCGCCATTTCACCCACCGCCCCCACCCGAGGAGACGTCGTGACCGCGAGGACGCCCTGGAGGACAGTCGCCGCACTGGCGATGGCCGCAACGCTGATCGTCGGCGCAACACACCCCCCGGCCCCGGCGGTGGCCGCGACCACCACGACACCGGCCGGACTCGAATGCACCGATCACCGCGCCGTCGGGGCGACCGCCACGGCGTCCTCGACCTACACCGCGAGCTACGACGCCGCGAAGGCCATCGACGGCGAGTGCAGCGAAAGCTCGCGTTGGATGTCGGCGGTGAGCGACCCGACACCCACCTTGACCATCACGCTGCCGGTCGCGACCCGGATCGGCACGATCGCGGTGTACAGCGGCTCCGGCTGGCCCAAACCCTACGCCGACACCATCCTCGTCGCCTTCACCGTCGAGGCCCACACCGATACCGGCTGGGTGACCGTCGGCTCGGTGGCCGACAACACCCGGGCGGTTGTCACGTTCGACACCGACGTCGTGCCCCGCGCGATCCGGCTCGTCATCACCGGAAAGTCCCGGCACAGCATCGACATCGCCCGGGTGTACGAGGTGGTCGTGCGAGCCCCGGGTGAAGGGCCGCCGACGCCCCACCCCACCGCGGTGGACGACTTCTACACCACCGGCGAGGCGACGGAACTGCACGTCGACCGGCCGGGCGTGCTCGCCAACGACAGCTTCCCCGACGGCGTCACACCGGCCGTCGTTGCCTGGTCCCAGCCCGGACACGGCACCGTCACCACGTCGGCTGACGGGTCGTTCGGCTACCGGCCACAACCCGGATACGTCGGCGTGGACAGCTTCACCTACGACCTCGGCGACGCGGAACAACGGTCGACCGCGACCATCACGATCACCGTGACAGCCGGGCCCGACGAGACCGGGCCGCGGGAGCTGACGGCCGCCACCCTCTCCGGCCGAGCCGACATGGTGACCGGCGGTGACGCCTTGCTGCGGATCGCGGTGCCCCGCGACATTCCCCGCGACCACGTCCGCATCCGGCTCAACGGTGACACCGACATCACCACGGACTTCCGGCCCCGACCCGGAACCGACGACCTAATCGGGCTGGCCACCGGCCTGAGGCTCGGTGACAACCAGGTGGACGCCGCCACCACAATCCCCCGCCCGCGGCATGCGTCGATCACGCTCGTCAACCACCGTCCGGAAGGGCCGGTGTTCTCCGGCCCGCACGAACAGCCGTACCTGTGCGAAACCGCGGGATTCACCCTTCCCGTCGTCGGCGGGACACTCGGCCAGCCACTCGACAAGAACTGCACGATCAAACCCCGAACCGACTACTTCTACCGCTCCACCACGGGCACGTACCGGCGCTGGCCGGCCGGCACCACCAGCTACCCGAGCGACCTGGCCACGACCACCACCTCGCTCGGCGCGACAGTGCCGTTCATCGTCAGGATGGAAACGGCCAGCGCCAACCGGGCCGTGGTCCAGATGACCATGCTGCATGATCCGCTGGCCGAGCCCGACCCGTCTCCCGTGCGACGCCCCGCCGGATGGAACGGGCGGGCCGTGTTCACCCTCGGCGGGGGCTGCGCGGGCGGCTGGTACCGCACCGGGACCGGCACCGGCACAGTCACCGACGCGTTCCTGCTCGGCCGGGGCTTCGCGCTGCTGTCGTCGTCGCTCAACGTCTTCGGCAACAACTGCAACGACGTCCTCGCGGCCGAGTCGGCCATGATGACCAAGGAGCTGTTCGTCGAACGGCACGGGCCCGTCGAGCACACCATCGGCTACGGCTGCTCGGGCGGCTCGTACCAGGCCCACCAGATCGCCGACAACTATCCGGGCATCTTCGACGGCATCGTCGTCGGCTGCTCCTTCACCGACATCATCAGCAGCGTCAACTTTCTCACCGACGCCCGGCTGCTCGACACGTACTTCACCGGCGGCGCGACCATCGCCTGGACGAACGAACAGAAGCGGAAGGCGGCCGGATTCGCCACCGCTGCCATGATCGCGGCCATGTCGAGAGGCGCCGCCCGGATCGACCCACAGCAGACCTGCGACATGGTGCCAGCCCAGCTGCGTTACGACCCAGCCAGCAACCCTACTGGCGTACGCTGCGGCGTCTTCGACCATGCGATCAACGTGTACGGGCCCGACCGGGCCACCGGCTTCGCCCGCCGGCCGCTGAGCAACGTCGGGATCCAGTACGGGCTCGCGGCCCTGAACAACGCCGCGATCACACCGGAGCAGTTCCTCGACCTCAACGGGCACATCGGCGGATTCGACGCTGACGCCAACGTGGTGCCGCAGCGGACCGAGGCCGACCCGCAGGCCACCCGGATCGCCTACCGCACCGGCCGGGTGACCAGCGGCGGACGCGGGCTCGCCGACATACCGATCATCGACTATCGCTCATACTGGGACGACGTGTCGTGGGGCGATATCCACGTCCGTTACCACACCTTGTCGATGCGGGAACGACTCCGGCAGGCCAACGGCACCTCGGCCAACCAGGTCAGCCTGCTCGAGGACGCCCGCTACGGGCTGTTCAGCACCGACAGCCCGCTCGTGCGGCACGCGGTGACCCAGATGGACCACTGGTTGACGAACATCGCCGGCCGACGGCCGGGTGGCAGGACGATCGACCGGATCATCGCTGCGAAGCCGATCACCCTCGTCGAGGGCTGCAACACCCGCGACCCACAGCCGCGGTTCGTCAGCGAGGCTCTCGACCGTGACCCGGCCAGTGAGTGCGAGCGGTTGTATCCGACCGCCTCCTTCCCCCGCGAGGTGGCCGGAGAGGACATCACGGCGGACATCATCACGTGCAAGCTCACCGCGCCTCGGCGGGACGGCTACGCCGTGGAATGGACCGACGAACAGTGGACCCGCCTGCAGAGGATCTTTGCGACGGGAGTCTGTGACTATTCCCAGCCGGGCGTGTCCCAGATAAGCCCGAAAGCCACCTGGCTCCGCTTCTGACGGCGCTGCTCCTCGTGGCGCTGGTCCGCGCCGGCCCGATGTTCGTCAACGGCCAACTCATCGATCGATCCCAGCCGTCACGCATTGATACGTGTGCCGGCTGCCTGGTGCCGTCACCCTCGGGTCGCAAAGGATTTCACCTGTCTGTCGCCCCTACGAGATCCAGGGGAGATACATGTCGTCCACCAGCACCGGTCCCGCCATCAGTCGACGAGGATCCTTCGGCTTGGGGCGGCAGCCGCCGCCACCGCGCTGACCGGCACCAGTGGCCCGGCGCTCGCGGCAGGCTCGCGCGCCGTCGGGCAACCGGTGGATGCCTCCGCCGACCTATTAGAGCAGTGGCGGGAGGCAGCCAGCTCCCATCCCCTGGTCCCGGACGTATCCCGCGCTGGCTACCGACTCGGCGATGCACCGCCGAGGCCTCCCTTCGTCGAGAAGGTTATCGATTTCGGTGCCCGCGCCGACGGGACAGACAGCACGGCCGCGTTCAACGCCGCCCTCAGCTGGGCGAGCGAACACGGTGGTGGCGCCGTTCTGGTACCACCGGGGGCCCTGTCCGGGCCGATCTGGATGCACTGGTCCAAGGTCGTCTTCCGCTGCGGCGCCCGCCCGGTGGTCAGACCGGGCGGGCGCAGCGGGGCGGACGGTCAGCGGAGCGTCATGGCCACCCTGATCGGTTCGGTCGGGTACGGCGTGTCCGTCGTGATCGCGAGCCGGCCGTCGTACTCGCCGAGCCCGGCGACTGCCGGGGCGTCGACCGCGACAGTGACCGTGACCGAGCGCCCGGCCGGCACCGTCAACTGGGTGCGGTCGACCGACAGCCAGCCCACGTCCGAGCCGTGCAGGCACGAGTCGTAGCCAGACAACTGCTGGACGAGCGGGGTGGCGTTGAACGAATACGACGAGCCGCCCACCTGGTACAGGCCGCACGCGGCGCCACCCCGGTACTGTGCGTTGTTCGCGTTCGGCAGCGCCGACCAGGTGCCGGTGGCGGGGTCGAACTCGACCGCCTGGTTGGTGATCGACCCGCTGACCACGCCGCCGATCACCTGGAGCTTGCCACCCATACCGGCGTACGCCATTCCCCAGGTGTAGTACGGCATGTACGCCACCCGCACCCAGGTGTCGGAGTCGGGGAAGTACTGGTAGGTGGTGTTCGTGGGCTCCCCCGACCACCCCTTCGACGGGTCGATGCCACCCGCGCAGACCAGGCCGTCGCCAGCCGGAGCGCAGGCGAGGAAGGCAACGCTCTCCGGGTAGTCGGCCAGCCGCGTCCAGGTGTCGCTGCCGGAGTCGTAGCGGAACGTCCCCTTGGAGGCCGGGATACACCCGTCGGTGGTGCAGCCGCCGACCACGTACAGCTTGCCGTTGACCGAGGCGGCCGCTCCCGCGCTCATCGTGATCGGCAGGTCGGCCTTACGCGACCAACTGTTGCTGCCCGGGTCGTAGGAGTACGTCGTGGACGTGATGCCCACCGTGCTCCAGCCGCCCACCACCAGCAGCCGGCCGTTCACGAACGCACCGACCGGCGCCTCGCGCGGCTCGGGCAGATCGGCGATCGGCTTCCAGGCCTTGGCCTGCGGGTCGTAGGCGTGGCCCTTCGCGGTCACCGCCTCGTCACCGGTACCACCCACGGAGTACACCGTGCCGTCGTTGTCGGCGACCAGGTTGTCCATGATGAGGGCGGGGTAGTCGGGAAGGTTCGTCCACGCCGTACCGCCGGTCGTCGCCTGCGGTGCCACGGCGGTGGCCGGCCGGGCGGCGCCGCGCATGGCTGCCACCGAGGTCTCCGTCTTGACTCGCATCAGCGGTGCCTGCGGCCCGGCCGGCTGGTGCTTGCCGCCGGCCGGCGTGTACCCGCGGTCCTGCTCGACGAGGCTCACGTGCAGTGGCCGGGTGCCGTCGTTGGTCAGCCGCACCTGCCGGGAGGTGGCCCGGCCGGGCGCCGTCGAGATGGACAGCTTGGTCTGGTGCACGGTCAGGTGGCCGGCCGCCAGGCGCCAATCCCGGCGCACGACCCGGTCGTCTTCGACCCGCACGCTCGCCGTGCTGTCGGCGTAGTTGCGGCCGGTCACCGTCATCGGGGCCGACCCGGTGGCGGGGACGAACAGCCAGTAGAAGCCGTCGGCGAGCTGCGCGTCATCGGCGGTCGCCTGGCTGATGGCGATGGCTGCTGAGTCGGTGCCGGAGGTCACGGTCGCGCCGATGACCGGCCCGCCGGTGTTGTCGTCCCGCACGAATCCGGTGACGAGCCCGCCGGGGATCGCGTCGCAGGACCGGCTGCCCACGAAGACGTTGTCCAACTGCCACCAGTTGTCGTACTTGCCCTGGTAGCGCAACCGGACCTGCACGCCGGACTTGCCGGCTGCCTGCGGGAGCGGGATCTCGACATGCCCGCGGACGTTCTTGGTCGAGGCGTGCCACACGCTGGTCCAGGTGTCGCCGCTGTCCAGGCTGAGGTAGACGTCCGCGGTCTGCTCGCCCCAGGCGTCGTAGTCGGTGTCGAACCCGATCACCGGGTTGGCTTCCCCGCTCAGATCCACCGCCGGGCTGATCAGGCTGGTGTCCTGCTGGCCCGGGTGGTACCAGCCGTCGATGATCGCGAAGTCGCCGCTGCCACCGGTCAGGTTGCCCTTACCGCCGGGGTCGTTGAACGTCCACGTCTTGCCGGTGCCCGCGTCGTCGGTTACCTGCCAACCGCTGTGTGGCGTGGCGCCCCAGCCCTCGAAGTCCGCGTTCGCGCCGTGATAGCGGTACGCGTACCCGGGGGCGGTGCACAACGCCGGGTCGGCCTGGAGCGGGACGTCGAGCTGAACGTCGCTCGGCCGTCCCGTCGGCTGCGGGTCGATGGTGGCGGTCAGCGTGCTGGTGACGTACCCCGGCATGTCCACCGGGGACACATGCAGCGTGTAGGCCGCATCCACCGGCAGGTCGACCTGGTAGCGGCCGGTGAACGGATCGGTGAAGACCGGGCCGTTCGGGTAGCCGTCGATGGAGATTCGGGCGTAGACGGGCCAGCCGTGGCCCGAAGCGTCGGTGACCGTGCCAGTCAGGCCACGACTCGCGATCGGGGTGAGCGCGAAGGTGCCATCGACGGTGGCGTGCGTGGCGACGGACACGCCGGGCAGCGTCTGGTTCTGGTAGCCGAACTTCGCGGCGACCACGTCGTGCGTGCCGACCGGGACGGCGAGCGTGTACCGGCCGGCCGCGTCGGTGACCACCTGGAAGGTCGCGCCCGTGCTGTCCGCCACCGAGACCGTCGCGCCGACCAGGATTTCATGCTTCTTCCCGCCGGTGACGGTTCCGGTGATGAGGCCGTAGTCGCCGAGCGTCAGCGCCGCGACCCCGTTGGGGGAACCCAAGCCGGTCGGCCCGTCCCAGCCGGGGCGCGCGTTGCAGCGCTGGTCACCGCACCGGCCGTTGGAGCCTTCGGTCACGTCGAAGAGGTGTGCGGCCTTGTCGTCGCGGTAGGGGTAGGTCACCGGGTAGGTACCGGGGACGGGCCCGCCGGCCAGGGCGTACATGGCGGCGACCAGCGGGGCGGAGAGCGAGGTGCCGCCCCATTGCGCCCAGCCGTCCTGGCCGAGCGTGTTGTACACGGCCAGCCCGGTCTCCGGGTCGGCCACGGCGGAGATGTCGGCCGTCGCTCGCTTGTCCGCGCAGGCGGTGTCGACGCCGGCCTGGTAGTCCGGCCGGGGCTCGTAGAGGGAGCAGCCACTGCCCGCGTCCGACCATGCCGTCTCCTTCCACCCGCGGGCGGACGAGTCCCGGGTCAGCTTCGTGCCGCCGACGGCCACCACGTTCGGATTAGTCGCCGGGAAGCTCTGCACGTTGCCGTAGTCCCCGCTCGACACGGTGACCGCGATGCCGGGGTGGTCGTAGTGGGCGTCGTACTGCGACTGCCAGCGGTTCTCGCCGGCGATCCCGTACGAGTTGGAGATGCCGGTCGCGCCGAGCCGGGCCGCGGTGTCGACGGCCGCGCCGAGGTTGGCGGAGGAGTTGTCATCGGCCTGGACGAGCAGGATGTCGCACTTCGGGCACGCGGACGAGACCGCGTCCAGGTCCAGCGCCGTCTCGATCGACCAGCCCTCGTCCTGCCGCGGGTATTTCGTCCCGCCGTTCTGGTCCACCTTGCGGAAGCAGCCGTTCGCGGAGGTGCACGGCGGCAACCCGTAGTGCGCGCGGAACACCGCCAGGTCGGCCTCGGCCGCGTCGTAGCCGAACGCGTCCACGATCGCGACGGTCCGGCCCGCGCCACCGTCGGGAAGTTTGTACGCCGACTGGATCTCGGCCGGCCCCAACGCGGTCGACGGGGGTTCCGAGACCTGCTGGACCAGTCGGCCGTCCTTGGTGGCGAGACCGAGTGCGAAGCAGCGGGCCAACGGTGAGCCGTCCACCGCATCGGCGTTGGTGGCGTGGTTGCACTTGGCGGGCTGGTAGCCGAACTGCTGCCAGCTCGTCGGCGGGGCGGGCGGCGCGGCAGGGCTGGCCAGTGCCGGAGCCGCGGACGCCGGACCGGCGATCGTGAGCGTGAGGGTCACGAGTGCGACCAACCCGGCCAGACGGGCGCGGACCCGCCTCAGCCGTAAGGGCTCGGTCATCCAAGACTCCTTGTTCGTATTGAGCGAAGTCGTGTCCGGCTGGACATCGTTTCCTTGGCAGGAACGTGGCAGATAGGGCCGAGGGCCGATGCTGTCACGCTCTTGCCAGGGCCTACAAGATCGCCGAGCATTCATGTTCGGGACAGCTGTCGGTTTCCTGACGGAGGCTTCGGATGTGGCACGCGGTCGGCATCTCGGCACACGAAGAACTCGCCTATGAGGCACTGGTCCGACGCCGGCGTGCGGCCCTCGACGACGTCGGTCTGTCACGCACCCAACTGTCCCGAGCGCTCGGGAGCCTCGTCGACCGTGGCCTGGCCACCCGGCTGCCGGGACGGTCCGCACGGTATGCCGCGGTCCCGCCCGAGCAGGTCGCGGCGTCGCTCATCGCCGAGCGGGAGCGCGACCTGCTGCACCTTCGCACGTACGCCCACCAGTTGGCCGAGGAGGTCGGGCGGCACGACCCGGCGCGCCACCACCCGGCCGAGCTGTCACCCTGCGGTCGAACGGCAACGTCGTCTTCCAGTGCGCCTTTCATGTGGTGTGGTGCCCGAAGTACCGGCGGCGGGTGCTTGACGATCGGATCGAGGAGCGACTCAAGCAGCTCATCGGCGAGGTGGTGGACGAGAAGGGGGCCTGGCTGGTGGCGTTGGAGGTCATGCCGGACCAGGTGCACCTGCTGGTGGAGGTTGACCCTCAGTACGCTACCTGCTCGCCTTCACGCCCGAGCAGGCCGACTACGCCGAGACGGTCGGTGGTGCCTGTCGGGCGGTGTGGAACACGGCTTCGGAGCAGCGCCGTGAGTACCGCCGCCGCGGCGGGTTCATCGGCTACGACGAGCAGGCCCGGCAGCTGGCCGAGGCGAAGAAGGACCCGGCCTGCGCCTGGCTCGCCGACGCGCCATCACACACGCTGCAGCAGACTCTGCGCGACCTGGAGCAGGCGTGCAAGGCGATGCAGTGCTGCACGGATCACGGGTAACGCTCGGCCGAGACGCGCAACCTGCTACGCAGACGGGCGTAGTGAGATACGGGGTCGTCTACGCCCATTTGCGTAGACGCTGCCATCCGCTGTCAGAGGCCACGGAAGCCTCCCCGGCGCGATGATCGCCGCCATGAGCGATCACCCTCACCCGCTTCGAGGAGCGCGCCATGCGTAGATTCTTCGCCGGCCTGGCGGCCCTGCAGATGCTGGCCGTCGTCGCACAGTTCTTCCTGGCTGCCAGCGGTGCCTTCGACACGGCACCCAAGGATGAGTCCTTCCAGCCGCACCGCGCGCTGGGCGGCGGGATTGTCCTGATCGCGGTCCTGGTGACCGTCGTCGCCGCGATCGCCCGGATGCCCGGGCGGCTCATCGGGATGAGCGGCCTGGTCGCCGGGCTCGCGGTTCTCCAGTTCGCCATCAAGGAGATCGCCACAGCGTTCGACGGCACCGGCGGCGATCTCGTCTTCGGCCTGCACGCGGTCAACGGGCTCGCCATCGTGGCAGTGACCGGGAGGATCATCCGCCAGGCCAGGCAACTGTCCATGCCGGCCACACCCGCACGACAGGCGTCATGACCACCGGGCTGTTGATCGTCCTGGACCACGTCGTCGCACTGCTGGGCGTCGCCGCGTGGTTCGCGGCCGGCGCCACGCTGGTGCTCCGGCGTACCCGGCTGGCGCTTGCCGGCCTCGTCGCGGCGGTGCTCGTGACGCTGGCCAGGGTGGGCACCGTGGCGATGCTGGCCGGCCGGGGCTGGTGGTTCGTGCAGGAGAAGGTGCTCCTGGGGCTGCCGATGCTGGGGGCTGCCGGGGCCGTCGCCGTACTGCTCGCCGGCCGGCAACTGCTCACGGCGAGGCGGGGGCGAGGCGACGGAGCATCGCTGGGCGGCGTGGTCTCGGTGTTCACCGCGGCCTACGCGGCGCTGGCCGGTCTTGTGGTGACCTTCCTGGCGGGGTACCCGCTCACCGTGAGCACGGCCTTGTTCACGATCTCGCTCGTGTGTGCCGGCGCGTTGCTGACCGTGCGCGTGGTCGCGCCTGCCGTCGAGAACACCGCTGATGTGGGCGTCACGCGGGCGCCGGAGGGTCGACCGATCTCGCGCCGCCGGTTCATCGGCTGGGCGGGTGGCGCGGTCGCGGTGACCGCGGCCGGTATCGGCACCGGGCTGTCGTTCCTCCCCGCCGAATCGATGACCTCGGGAGGGGGGCGCGGGCGCTCGTCCCGAGCGGCCGTGTCGGTGGCCGACCTACGGGGTGCCGACTCACCGGCACCGGGTGGCACCGTGCGGCGGCAGGTGCTCACCGCGAAGAAGGCCACCGTACGGCTCCCGTCCGGACGAGAGATCGACGCGTGGACCTTCAATGGCGAGGTCCCGGGTCCGGCGATCACCGCGACCGAGGGTGATCTGATCGAAGTGCGGCTGCGAAACGACGACATCGAGGACGGGGTGACCCTGCACTGGCACGGCTACGACGTACCGTGCGGCGAGGACGGCGTGCCGGGTTTGACCCAGATGGCCGTGGGACCCGGTGGGGAGTTCGTCTACCGGTTCCGCGCCGAGCAGGTGGGCACCTACTGGTACCACACCCATTACGCGTCCCATGTCGGTGTGCACAAGGGGCTGTATGGCACCCTCGTCGTGAAGCCGCGCGACGGGCAGCGAGCCGACGAGCACTCCGCGGCGGAGCAGGTGGACCTGACCCTGCCCGTGCACACCTTCAACGGCACCGTCGTGATCGCGGGCAGAGACGGCCGAACTGAGCACCCCGCACCGCCCGGTACATCCGTACGGCTTCGACTGATCAACACCGACTCGGATCCGCACCGGATCGTCCTCGCCGGAGCTCCGTTCCGGGTGGCGGCCGTCGACGGCCGGGACCTCAACCAGCCCGGCGAGGTCCGCGACGTCGCACTGCACCAGCCCGCAGGCGGGCGATACGACCTGGTGTTCCTCATGCCGGACACGCCCGTGGCGCTCGTTGTCGACAACGCTCGTGACGGCGGAGTGCGCCTGCGCCCGCCCGGCGGCACCCCCACCGAGACGCGCATCGAGGACACGTCCGACCTGCCCGAGCTCGACCTGCTGCGGTACGGGGCTCCGGCCGCGGTGCCCTTCGCCCCCCGCCGTGCCGACCGGCACTTCACCATGGTGCTCGACCGCGGAGTGGCCATGGTCGACGGCCGACCGGCGTTCGCGCAGACCGTCAATGGCCGGGGCCACCCCTCCATCCCCGACCAGCTCGTCGCCGAGGGCGACGTCGTCCAGTTCACCGTCGTCAACCGAGGCCTGGAAACGCACCCCTGGCACCTGCACGGCCATTCCGTGCTGATCGTGTCCAGGGACGGAAAGCCGTCGACGGGCAGTCCGCTGTGGGTGGACACGTTCGACGTCCGGCCCGGTGAGACCTGGATGGTCGCATTCCGCGCGACGAATCCCGGTATCTGGATGAACCATTGCCACAACCTGCCCCATGCTGATCAGGGCATGATGCTGCGGCTCCAGTACGACGGCGTCGCGACTCCATACGGCGGCTCGCACGGCGGAAGCGCAGGCCATGTCCACTGACCGAGCTCGCGCCGCTCGTCAGCCCGCTGGGTGCCCGGACGATCCCAGGTCGAACCTCCTTGCCCTGGTCCAGCGGCGCTCCCAGGCCATCATCGACGCCGAACTGCATCGGCTGGCCCGTCGAGCCCCGTCCCTCTCCCCTGCCGATCTGGACGACATCAACACGGTGCTGGAAGAGCTCGCCGAGTTGGCGATTCTCGCCCCGCTGCGAAACGCACCACGGGACACGGCGCTGCCGCTGACGCGCATTTTCGACGCCGGAATGAACGCCGATGAGATGAAAACGGAAATAGATCGTTCACGGCGAGTGGTAACAATTTCGAGGAGAAGAGTATGAAAACCGAGACTCCCCGTACGGATGGAGTTCTGGCGGGACTGGCCCGGTTCTGTTACCGGCGTCGCCGCCTGGTCGTTCTGACCTGGATCGTCGGCGTGCTCGCCGTGGCGTTCGTCGGTTTCCGTTACGGCGCCGCCCCCGACAACGACTTCTCTGGCGGAAACGCCGGGTCTGACAAGGCGCAGGCGCTGATCGAGAAGCACTTCCCCGAGCAGCAAGGGGACACGCTGACTCTCGCGATCAAGGCAGAGAAGGGGATCGACGATCCCGCCGCCCGGCAAAAGATCGACAAGGTCATCGCCGTTCTCGATGCCTCACCCATTACCGGGCCGGTGATCTCGCCGTATCAGGACGAGAGCCTGGTGGCCCCGGATCGTCGTATCGCCCGTACGATCATCCCGCTGACCGACAAGGATGTGGACAAGTCCAAGGTCAAGCCCTTGGTGGACACGGTCAAGGACGCTTCCGGTGACGGCGTGACGCTGGGGCTGGGCGGGGACAAGGCAGCCAAGGCCGAGACGCCCAAGCAGGGCCCGACCGAGAGCGTCGGCATCCTCGCAGCAGCGGTGATCTTGTTCATCGCCTTCGGGTCGCTGGTGGCGATGGGCCTGCCGATCGTGACCGCATTGCTGGCGATCCTCGGCGGCATCGCCCTGATGAAGCTGGTGGGGTACCTGGTCCCCGCGCCGGACTTCACTGTGATCATGGCCGCGATGGTCGGGCTCGGTGTCGGCATCGACTACGCACTGTTCATCGTGACCCGCTACAAGGACAGCCTGCAGGACGGCGACGAGCCCGAGAGCGCCACCGTCAAGGCCATCACAACCGCCGGCCACGCGGTGCTGTTCGCCGGCACGACCGTCGTGATCGCGTTGCTGGGCCTGATCGTCATGGGACAGAGGCTGATGACCGGAGTGGCCGTCGCCACGTCGGTGATCGTGCTGGTGACGATGATCGCCGCGGTGACCCTGCTGCCGGCGTTCCTGGGCTTCATCGGCCACAAGATCAACTCACTGCGCCTGCCTCGTCGCACGTCCCGCCGGCACCGGGCCAACGGTGTCCCGTCCCGGGAGCGCCGTACCCTCGCCGAGCGCTGGGCCGGCGTGGTGCAGCGCAGGCCGCTGGTCGCCGCGCTTCTGGCTGGCGCGGTCCTGCTGGTGCTGGCCGCCCCGGTGCTGTCGATGCGGCTGAGCCTGCCCGACGCCAGTGTCCAGCCCCACGACAGGAGCAGCTACGTCTCATACAAGATTGTCTCCGAGGGCTTCGGCCCTGGCTTCAGCGCACCCCTGATCTTCGCCACCGAGGTCGACTCCGCGAACGCCGATCTGCGTCCCGTCGTCGAGGCGGTCGGCAAGACCAAGGGCATCGCCTACGTCACCCAGCCTCGGGTCAGCAAGGACGGGCAGGCCGCGACCTTCATCGCCTTCCCGAAGACCGGATACCAGGATGCGGCGACCGTGGACCTGGTGCACCGACTCCGCGACGACGTACTGCCCAAGGCAGCCGGCGGCGAAGGGATCTACATCGGCGGCCCGAACGCCGCCACGATCGACAACGCCGACCAGGTCAACTCGCGCCTGCCGCTGATGATCGCGGTCGTCATCGCGCTGTCCCTGGTGCTGCTGATCGCGCTGGTCCGGTCGGTCACGATCGCGCTGCAGGCCGCCGTGATGAACCTGCTGGCGATCGGCGCCGCCTACGGCGTGCTCGTCGCGGTCGTCCAGTGGGGATGGCTGGGATCGGCCCTCGGTTTCCCCACCACCATGCCGCTCACGACCTGGGTGCCGATGATGATCTTCCCGGTCCTGTTCGGCCTGTCCATGGACTACGAGGTCTTCCTGATCTCGCGGGTCCGTGAGGAGTACGAGCGCACCGGCGACACCCGCACTGCCGTCGCTCACGGGCTGGCGCGGACCGCCAAGGTCATCACGGCCGCGGCCGCCATCATGGTTGCCGTCTTCACGACCTCCCTGCTCGGCCCCGACGTCGCCATCAAGCAGGGAGGCCTGGGCATGGCCGTCGCCGTGCTCATCGACGCCACCATCATCCGGATGGTCCTCGTCCCCGCGGTGATGGAGCTGTGCGGCAAGGCCAACTGGTGGATGCCTGGACGCCGGGCATCGAAGGCGACCTCGGCTTCACAGGTCACGGTCGGCGAAGGGCCCCGAGCATCTGTGATCAGCTAAGCGATCCTGAGTCGGATTGGGTTTCCGGGATCGTTTCCCATCGTGGTGGAGCAGCACTGGGCGTGGAAATGGAATCCTGCGCCCAGTGCTGCTCCTCGTGGCCGCTGGCGGGTGTGCTGATCGTGTTCACGCTCTGGCACCGGGGTGAGTGTTCGGCGTCGGGGCGAGCTCGACGCAGCAGCGGCCGGGGCGGGGTGCGAGGAGGGCGTGCCGGTCGGTGATGCCAAGCCCGTGGAGCAGGCCGGTGAGGAAGGCGTGGTTGAGTCCGCACACGAGGGCGGTGTGGCGGGCGGCCAGGCCGTGGAACGGGCAGTTGCGCAGCAGGGTCCGGTCGGCGGTGGCGTGGGGTTCGAAACCGAGGTGGGCCAGTGCCGTGGTGAGGTCGGCTCCGTCGGCGGCGAGTGCGGTGCCGAGGGCTCGTCCGCGTTCGTGAGCAAGCCGGCCGGCCGCCCGGTCCGCGTGGGTGGGGTCGTCGTCGACGGCAGCAGCGAGGATTTCCGCGATGAGCTGGTAGCGGCGTTCGGGGAGGGTCACCGCGATCCCCTCGCCGGCGGGTTCGTACACCTTGGGTGAGCGGCCTCGACCGCGGAGTTGACCGGGTGGCGGCTGGTACCTGGCCTGGAGCAGGCCGGCGTTGACGAGCTTGTCGAGGTGGAACGCGGCCAGGCTCCGGGACATGCCGGTGGCGTCGCCGGCCTCTTCCCGGCTGACCGGGTGGCCGGCGCGGCGCACGTAGTCGTAGAGAGTGCGCCGGGACGGGTCGACCAGGGCGCTCACCCTGGTCCACGGGTCGTCCACAGTCACACCCCGACATTATCACCAACTCTTGCTCTTGAAATTCCTCGTCGTGGAGTACAGGATGAGCATTAGCGATAGCGCCCGTTGGTGAAAATACTGGGGGTAGGTCCCGTGCGCCCATTGGAACAGGTGAAGCAGCCGGTGACCGTGCTCGCCGGGCGGTACGGGCATCCCGTGCATCCGGCGCTGGCGGCTGTGCCGATCGGCGCCTGGGTGGCCAGTTTCGTGTTCGACATCGCCTCCCACCTGGTGCACGACGCCGGGTTTCTCGCCCAGGGGTCCCGATGGCTGATCGCCTTCGGGGTGCTCGCGGCGGTGGCAGCGGCGATGGTGGGATTCCTGGACCTGGTCGCCATCCCCACCGGTACCCGCGTGTTCCGGATCGGTCTGGCGCACATGTCGATCAATCTGGTGGTCACCGTGGCGTACGTCGTCGGGTTCCTCATCCGCGGCGGTACGGGTACGGGGCCGGTGGGCTGGGGCCCCCTGGCGTTGTCCGCGGCGGCCCTGGCCGGGCTGACGGTGTCCGGCTATCTGGGCGGCGAGCTGGCCTACCGGTACGGCGTGCGGGTGGCGGACGAGGCCACTCAGGCACGGGGCTACGAGGATCACACAATCAAGAAGGAGCAGTTCTGATGGCTGTCGCGGCATTGATTACATGGCTGGTCACCGCCGTGGCCGGGTTCGTCATGCTCGGCCAGTGGGTTTCGCGGGGCGGGCACCGTCCGGGCAGCGGCACCCGATTGGCGCCAGGGCTGGTATTCACCCACTTCGCGCTGGCCGCGGTGGGACTGGTGGTGTGGATCGTGTACCTGGTCGCGGACAAGGCCGCGCTGGCGTGGGTGGCCTTCGTGCTGCTGTTGCCGGTGGAGCTGCTGGGGTTCACGATGCTGGCTCGGTGGATCCCGGCCCGCCGCAGCGGTACGGCCGAGTCGCGTTTCCCGGCCCCGGTGGTGGTCGGGCACGGCCTGTTCGCCGCGGCCACGGTGGTGCTGGTGCTGCTGGCGGCGTTGGGTGTGGGTGGCAGCTGACATGACGGTGGCCCTTGAGATGACGGTGACCCCGATGCGGGTGGCCCGGCAGCAGCCCGCGCGTGATCTGGCCGCCGCGGAACGAGCGGCGGCGGCGTTCCTGACCGCTCTCGGAGTTGACCTGGACCGCGACGGGTTGGCCGCCACGCCGGGGCGGATGGCCCGCGCGTACGCGGAGCTGCTGACCCCTCGCGAGTTCGCGCTGACCACATTCGACAATGATGAAGACTACGACGAGCTGGTCGTGGCGCGGGCCATCCCGATCCGTTCGGTGTGCGAGCACCACCTGCTGCCGTTCATCGGAGTCGCCCACGTCGGCTACCTGCCCGGCGCACGTATCCTGGGCCTGTCGAAGCTGGCTCGGGTGGTGGAGCTGTTCGCGCACGGCGCCCAGGTGCAGGAGCGGCTGACCAAGCAGATCGCGGAATGGCTCGTCGAACACCTGCAGCCGAAGGGTGTCGGGGTGGTCGTCGAGGCAGAGCACCTGTGTATGACCCTGCGCGGAGTGCAGGCGGTCGGGGCCACCACCGTCACGTCCAGCCTGCTGGGGACGCTGCGCGACGATCCGCGTTCACGCGCCGAGTTTTTCGCCCTGGCCGGCCTGCGCGCCGGCTGACCACTGACTGCTGACTGCTGACTGCTGAGGAGCTCACCATGGTTGACTCGCCCGCGTACGTCATTGTCGGGGCGTCGCTGACCGGGGCGAAAGCCGCCGAAGAACTACGTACCGCCGGGTTCGCCGGCCGGATCCTGCTCATCGGCGAGGAGAACGAGCGGCCGTACGAGCGGCCGCCGTTGTCCAAGGGGTACCAGCTCGGCACCGACCCGCGGGACAAGGCATACGTGCACGATCCCGACTGGTACGACGCCAACGGGGTGGAGTTGCTGCTCGGGGTACGAGCCACCGGGCTCGATCGGGCCGCGCACGCCCTGCTGCTGTCCGGCCGAGACCCAGTGCACTACGACAAGCTGCTGCTGGCCACCGGGTCACGGGTGCGCCGCCTCGACGTGCCCGGCGCCGACCTGCCCGGAGTGCGATACCTGCGCACACTGCCCGACGCCGACGCGCTGCTCGCCGACCTGGGTACGGCGGAGCGGGTGGTGGTGGTCGGCGCGGGATGGATCGGCCTGGAAGCGGCGGCTGCCGCCCGGCACCACGACGCGGACGTGACCGTGGTGGAGGTGGACCGCGCGCCGCTGCGCCGGGTCCTCGGCGACGACGTCGCCGCGGTGTTCGCCGCCCTGCACCGCGCCCACGGCGTCGCGTTCCACTTCGACGCCGGAGTACGTCAGTTCCGGGCCGACGGCGAGGGCCGCCTCGCCGCCGTGGTGCTCACCGACGGCACCGAACTGCCAGCCGACCTCGCCATCGTCGGCGTCGGGATCACCCCGGCCTCCGAACTCGCGCTCGCCGCCGAACTGACCGTTGACAACGGCATCGCCGTCGATGCCGGGCTGCGCACCAGCGACCCCGACATCTACGCGGCAGGAGACGTCGCCGCGCTCGCCCACCCGCTGCTCGGCAAGCGGATCCGGGTCGAGCACTGGTCCAACGCCCTCAACGGTGGCAAGGCCGCCGCCCGCGCCATGCTCGGCGAACCCGTGGCCTATGACCGGGTGCCGTACTTCTTCACCGACCAGTACGACCTGGGCATGGAATACGCGGGCTGGGTCGAACCGGGCGGCTACGACCAGGTCGTCTTCCGCGGCGACGCGACCATCCACGACGGGACGCCCCCGCAGTTCCTCGCGTTCTGGGTGTCGGCCGGGCGGGTGCTCGCCGGGATGAACGTGAACGTCTGGGACGTCCAGGACGACATCCAGGCCCTGGTGCGCGCCGGCTGGGCCGGCCGTGAGGTGGACCTTGGCCAGCTCGCCGACCCGAGCGTGCCCCTGCGCGCGCTCATCCCCTGAGCTTTAGCACCCATGTATCGGACCCCAGCGCCGCTCGCCGGCTGCAGCTGACACATCGCCGAATCGCCAGGGGGTGAACAGCAGGCCGAGGTCGCTGGGCACGGTGGCCTGGATCATCATGGCGCCGCCCCATCGTCAACATGACTTAGCGAGGAGGCCCGGTCCTTCAGGGCCGGGAGGAATCGCGTCACGAGCCTGGGCGTTTCTGGTTTTCGATGTACTCGCGGATGACGGCGGTGGACGCTCCACCACATGATCCGGCGAAGTACGACGGTGACCACAGGTGGCCGTGCATGATGTGCCGGTTGATCTGGTCGGTGAATTCCTGCCGTAGGTAGTGTGCGGAGACGCCTTTGAGCCGGTTGACCAGGGCCGATATCGGTAGTTTCGGCGGGTAGTGGACGAGCAGGTGGACGTGGTCGTCTTCGCCGTTGAACTCCCGCAGCTGGGCACCGAGTTTGTCGCACACGTCGGCCATGATCTGTCTGCACCGGGTGAGCATGGCGTCGTTGAGCACGTCCCGCCGATACTTGGTGACGAAGACAAGATGCACGTGCAGGTTGTAGACGACGCTGCGGCCACGGCGAACATCCGGGTCCGGGGCCCATCGAGGTGACATAGACCAGATGGTGGACTGTGGACGGTGAAGATCGTCGTGCAGGTACGCTTGTTCCCCGACGCCGGCCAGGAAGCGGCGTTGCGGGACACGCTGAACCTGTGCAACGAGGCCGCGAATCTCGCGTCGGTTGAAGCGTTCCAGCGGCGGGTCTATGGGAAACAGGCGCTGCAGCGGCTCACCTACGGCCGGTTGAAGGCGATGGGCCTGTCGGCCCAGCCCGCGATCCACGTCGCCCGCAAGGTCGCCGGCGCGTACGCCACCCTGAAAGGACCACGCGGTATTCGGTTCGGCTGCTCTGACGCGCAGTACGCGGTGCTGTCCGCCCACCGCAAGGGCGAGTCCGACCTGGTGCACCGTGACGGCAAGTGGTTCCTGTACGCCACCTGCGACATCCACGACATCGAGGTGAAAGAGCCCGACGGGTTCCTCGGCGTGGACCTGGGTATCGCGAACATCGCCACCACTAACGACGGACCCGACACAGGCAAGGGCCTGAACCGGGTGCGCCACCGCAACCAGCGGCTACGGGCCAAACTTCAGCGCATCGGCACCAAATCTGCCAAGCGGCTGTTGAAAGCCCGCCGCCGTAAGGAAGCCCGGTTCGCCGCCGACACGAACCATCGCATCGCCAAGCAGATCGTGACCGAGGCCGAACGCACCGGCCGCGGTATTGCCCTGGAAAACCTCACGGGCATCCGCGACCGGGTACGGCTCCGACGGCCCCAGCGGGTCACCCTGCACTCGTGGGCGTTCCACCAACTCGGCCAGTTCATCGCCCAAAAAGCGAAACGGGCCGGGCTGGCGGTCGTCCATGTCGATCCGGCGTACACCTCGCAGGGCTGCTCGGCCTGCGGGCACATCGCCAAGGCCAACCGGCCTAACCAGTCCACTTTCCGATGCACGTCGTGCGGCTTCGCTGAGCACGCCGACGTCAACGCAGCCCGCAACATCGCCGCACGGTGTCGCGGACTGGGCAGCCGTCAGCCTGCCAAACGCGGCGTGACCGATGCAGCCAGCACCGAACACGATCCGCAAGCTCGGCCACTTCAGGGCCACTTCAGGGCCGAGAAGCTGACATCGCCGGTTCGGACTGGCTCACGAACCGCCA
Source organism: Micromonospora sp. SL1-18 (assembly GCF_047921505.1). Classification (NCBI taxonomy): domain Bacteria; kingdom Bacillati; phylum Actinomycetota; class Actinomycetes; order Micromonosporales; family Micromonosporaceae; genus Micromonospora; species Micromonospora sp. SL1-18. Next base: position 43,864 of record NZ_JBLROA010000023.1, read on the forward strand.
GACACCGGCACCCACCGTGTGGACGAGGTATCCCGGCTCCATCCGTCGCGCCGATACCAGCCCACCCGGTGATGCCTCGACGTCCTGCTCTCGCTCGGCCGGAACATGCACCTCTGCGGTGGCGCCCACCGGCACCACGACGGTCAACTGGAACTCACCGTCCATGCGCCGCCACGCCGCGGATACGCGGCCGCGTACCGTGTCCATGCCCAGCGATGCCGCCGACACGCCACTACGCGCGTCCGGTCGTACGACGAGCCGCTCCCAGCCGTTGGCGGCCGGCCGCAGCCCCGCGACGTTCTCGAACAGCCACTGCACGACTGTGCCCTGGAAGTAGTGCTGGCGGGACCGGGTGGACGTCGGCCACATCTCCCACATGGTGTCGGCGCCGTTCTCGACCCAGAATCCCCAACTCGGGTACGTGCGCTGCAGGGCGATGCGGGCGGCCACGTCGGGATGGCCGTATGCGGTCAGCACCGGCAGCAGCACGCTGGTGCCGAGGCAGCCGGTGTTGAGGTGCCAGCCGCGCGCCTGGACGTCGGCGACCAGGTTGTCGACCACCGCCCGAACCATGCCGTCGGGCACCAGCCCGAACGCCAGCGGGACCGCGTTCGACGTCTGCCGGTAGCCCGGGTCCTTGCTCGTCCGATACAGCCCCCGCGCTCGGTCCAGGAAGGTCTCGTTGAGCCGGTCGCGCAGCCCCGCGGCCGCTTGCCGCAACCGGTCCGCGTCCGCGTCGTGCCCGGTCAACTCGCCCACCTCGGCGACCGAGATCAGCGCGCGGTGCAGGTACGCCGTCGCGGTCAGCCGCGTGTCCTCCGGCGGGTTGCCGCCGGTGCCGGGCGACAGGTAGTCGCCGAGGGCCGTCACGGCCAGGCCGTTCTGCAGTCGCCCGAGCTCCCAGTCGAGGTAGTCGACCACCGGTTCCCAGTGCTCCCGCAGCAGCCGGTCGTCGCCGTACCAGCGGTGCATCTCCCGCAGCAGGAACGGATAGACCGTGGTCCACTCCGGGGCGGGCGCCAGTTCCCGGTATCCCCAACCGCCGCTCGGCACGATCACCGGCACCTGCCCCGAGGCGACCTGACTGTCCCGCAGGTCGCCGAGCCACTTGGTGAAGAACCGGGAAAGGTCGAGCAGGCCCGCCATGGTGGGCGCGGCCACCTGCGCGTCGCCGGTCCAGCCGTTCTTCTCGTACATCGGGGTGTCTGTGGGGACGCCGTGCAGGTTGTTGCGCACCGTGCGGCGCATCATCTGCTCGAACTGCTCGAACAGCGGTTCGCTGCACCGGAACTCGCCGGCATCACGGACATCGGAGTGCGCCACCTGCATCGTCACGGTGCTGGTGGTGGCCGCCGCGGGCAGCCCGTCGAGCTGCGCGTACCGGAAGCCCTTGTACGAGAACTGCGGCTCCCACACCTCCTCACCGCCGCCGCGGGCGATGTACTCGTCCTGCTGAAACCGGGCGCTCTGCACGTTGCCGTTGGACGCCTGGACTGTGCCGTCGGCGCGAAGCTTCTCTCCATAGAGGATGCGGATCGTGGTGCCGGCCGGGGCGGTGACGCGCAGCCGGACCCAGCCGGCTGTGGTTCGCCCGAAGTCGGCCACCCAGACACCGGCGCGCGGCGAGGTGAGCGTGACCGGGGCGACAGACTCGATCACCCGGATGGGTTCGTGCTCCTGGGCACGTAGCGTGCCGGCCGGGGCGTCCAGGACGTTCGCCTGGGCCCACCCGGAGTCGTCGAACCCGGCCGTCGGCCAGCCCACCTGCTCCTGCCGGGCGTCGTAGGTCTCCCCCGCGTACAGAGAGTTGGACAGCGTGGGCCCGGAGGTGATCCGCCACGCCGAGTCGCTGACGATCTGTGTGTTCGACCCATCCGGGTGCTCGACGACGAGGCGGGCGATCAGGCGGGGTTCGCCATGCCACGGCGGCTGGTGCCAGCGCCACACGTTGTTCGTGGTCATGCCGAAGAAGCCGCGGCCGAGTGCGGCGCCGAGCACGTTCTCCCCGACCGTCAGCAGGTCGCTGACGTCGTAGGTGGCGTACAGCACGGTCTGGTCGTAGTCGGTGAAGCCGGGGTCGAGCACGGCGTTGCCGACCCGCCGCCCGTTGACGTGCAGCACCTGGTAGGCCAGGCCGCTGGCGTACAGTCGGGCCCGCAGCACCGGCTTGGACAGCCGGAACGCCCGCCGCAGCAGCGGCGCGGGTCGTTCCTCCACCGGCGGTTCGACGCCGCTGCCCCACGGCCCCTGCCCGTACGGTGCCAGCACCACCACCGGCGACCACGCGGAGTCGTCGTACCCCGGCTGTTCCCAGCCGGTCTGGTCCGCCTCGGACGTGCGCCACCGCGCATCGGTGACCAGGAGCAGTTCCTGACTGTCGGCGGTGCGGATGACGAGCTTTGCGATGAGGCCGCCGGGGTTGACCGACGCCCCCGGGCGGTTGGTGGCCACGGCCGCCAGGACAAGGTCACCGCCGACAGTCTTGCGGACCTGCTCGGTGACGTCGGCGATGCGGGCGGTGCGCCAGCCGTCGGTCTGCTGTGGTGCCGACAGGGTGAGCTGACCGCCAAGATAGGCCGTGAAGTCGTCGTCCGCACTCATGATCAATCGGGCGGAGGCGACATCGAGCCCGGCGGGCAGGGCCAACCGGCCCCGGAACCAGCGGGAGCCCACCGGTGCGTTGTCGACGGTCGCCCCCGGCCCCCAGATCCACGCGGTGCCGACCAGGTCCAGCGCCCGCAGCCGCGGAACACTGACGTTGCTACCCCACGGTCCCTGGCCGTAGGGCACCAGCACGCCCACCGCGGCCCAGCCGCCGTCGTCGTGCCCCGGTTCCTGCCAACCGGGCTGCTCGGACTCCACGCAGCGCCACGACCCGTCGGTGACGAGCGTGAACCGCTCGCCGTCCTCGGTCGTCACTACGAGCTTGCCCAGCAGTCCGCCCGGGTTGACCGCCGGGCCGGGCCGGTTGGTGGCCAGGGCCGCGACGGTCAGGGTGCCGCCGACGGCGGCGCGAGCGAGTTCGGTGACGTCGGCGGCCTTGGCGCTCTTCCAGGCGTCGGTCTTTTGGGGGGCGTGCAACACCTGAGTGCCGTTGAGATACGCGGTGAAGTCGTCGTCGGCGGTCATCACCAGGTGGGCGGCGGCGACCTGCACACCCGACGGTAGCGCCAGACGACCACGCAACCAGCGTGGGCCGACCGGCGCGTTGTTGGCGGTCGCATCCGTCGACCAGATCCAGGAGGCGCCGCTGAAGTCCAGGGGCGCCGCCTCGACATCCGGTTTCGCCCCGATCCAGCGGGCCGTGCCGAAGCCCTCGTCGAGCAGCCCGGTCTCGAACCAGGCGGGCGTGCCCCAGTCGGTGGCCTGCCCAGATGCGTCCCACAGCCGCACGCTCCAGTAGTACCGGGTCCGCGGCGCCAATGGTGGCCCCTGGTAGGCGACACCCACCGCACGTGGCGAGGTCACCTTGCCCGAATCCCAGACGTCGGCCATGTCGGGCTTGAGCCGGTCCGGCCGGGTCGCCACCAGGAGCTGGTAGGCGCTCTGGACGGCATTGTGTCCGGTTGCGGTGGCCGTCCAGGACAGGCGGGGCTTCCGGACGTCCGTGCCGAGCAACTGGTGGGCGTACTCGGTGGTCAGCGCGGTCAGGCGCAGCGGGCCGGCGCCCGGGGGCGGGGCCGCCGCAGCTGGCTGTCCGGCCGCGACGCCGAGCGCTGCGGCCCCCGCTCCGGTCAGGCCCATGCCAAGCAGGGTTCGTCGGCTCACCGCCGGCTGCTGCCCCGGCCCGGCGGGGGGTGACTGGGTCATCTCCTTCTCCTCCACGTGGATACGGCCTGGCCGCGTTACCGGGGCGCGCCGGACGGGTGGGACGGGTCGGTCGGGTACGGCATCGCCCATACATCGGCGATGGACGGGTCGTACGCGGTACCGGTGTGCTGGAAGCGCACCCGCACCACGCCGTCGTGAGTCGCCTCCGGCAGATCCACCACGACCTGGTAGGTCACCGTCCCCACGCCACCCGTGGTACGTCGGTACGAACGGGAGTGCGCCACGACGCCATTGACGAGGATGTCGTATTCCTTCAGCTGCGGCTGGTCGTAGGTTTCGATCGCCCGCAGGATGAACGGCTTGCCGGGCTCGACGGCGAGATCGAACTCGAACCACCCGCCGGGGTAGCTGACGTTGGTGTAGCGGCGGGTCAGGCCGGCCTCCACGTTGGTGCCGGAATGCTGCGAGGCGGTGAGATTGTGTGCCCGTTCCGAGGCCGCGTCACCGAGGTCGACGTGGTCGAGCATGACCGATGGCGGGTTGGGCAGGCGTACCGGGATGCCGAGCGCGCGGCGTTCGGAGTCGGTGACCCCGACGGCGACCTCGACGTTCGCGGTGCCCTCGGTCACCGTCAGCGGGGCGGTCACCGGTGTCTGCACCGTGGCCTCGGCACCGGGGGCCAGGTCGTATGCGGTGTCCGGGCCGAGCTGCCACCCCGGCGGTGCCGTCGCGGTGAGGCGGCCGATCGCCGGCACCGCCGCACGGTTGCGCAGCACCGTGTGCAGCGTCGTCCCGGTGCCCGGCGTCACCTCGGCCGGCTGTGCCTTCACCGACACGATGGTCACCGCCGGGGCGACGTTGAGCGTTGCCGCGACGGGCGCGGTGGCCGTACCGGCCTGGTAGCGGTAGGTCAGCGTCCCGGCCAGGGTCACCGCTCCGGCCGCCTGGCCGGCCGGGATCCGCACCTCGTAGCGGTGGGTGATGGTCGCTCCGGCCGCGGCGCTGCTGGCGTGTGTGCCGACCCGAGTGACCTCCCACCCGGGCGGAACGTCCAGCGCGGAGGCGAGGCCGGTCAGCGGCCGATCCGCTCCGTTGTGGATGGTGACCGTGGCCTGCAGCGTCTCGCCGGGCAGCCGCTCGGCGGCCGCCAGGTCGAGGCGGGCCACGGCGCCGATCAGCGCCACCGAGGCGGCGGACAGCCGCTGGTCGACCTGCCGGAGCAGCGCCGAGACCTGGTCCGCGGTGGACTGGGCGACCTGGCCCACCGTGACCTGGTTGGCCAGCCAGCGGTCGAGGTCAGCGGCGGTGGCCAACCCCCGGTGCACGTCCGCGGCCGTGGCGGGCGCGTCACCGGCGATGTGATGCTGCTGGGCCGCGCCGGTCTCCCGCTCGAGTTTGCCGAGCTGGGCACGCAGGTGCGCGACCACCGACCGGTCCAGGTCCGTGCCATCTAGCAGCGTGGTCAGCGCCTCGACCCGCTGCCCGGCCTCGCCCAGGTCGCCGAGGACCCGGTCGATGGCGAACGAGTACGAGCCGGACCCGATCCGCAGGACTGCCACGTCGCCGTCCATCTCCACGAACCGTACGTGGTCGGCCTGTTCGGCCGGCCGGCCGGATTCGGTCACCGCGTACCGGCCGGGGGCCGGCAGGCGGACCGTGGCGGTGGTGTTGCCCGGCACGATCACGTTCAGGCGGAGGTCGCCGCGCTCGTCGAGTTCCCAGTCGGTGCTGATACGGCCCTGCGCTGACTGGTATCCGGCGCGGGCCCAGGTCAGATCGCCGCCGGGCTGCGGGGCGATGGTGACGTGGGCGTAGCCGGGATGTGCCGCATCGGGCTGAATGCCGGCGATGGTCCGGTACATCCAGTCGCCGACCGCGCCGTACGCGTAGTGGTTGAACGAGTTCATCCCCACGTCGCCGAAGCTGCCGTCCGGCATGATCGAATTCCAGCGTTCCCAGACCGTGGTGGCGCCGTTGGCGATCTCGTATCCCCACGACGGGTAGGTGTCGTTGAGCAGCAGCCGGTAGGCCACATCCAGGTGGCCGGTTTCGCTGAGCGCGGGCAGCAGATCGGGGGTGCCGAGGAAGCCGGTGGCAAGATGCCAGTCGTGCCGCTTGACGTTGGCCACCAGCCGCTCGGCTGCCTTGGCCCGCAGCCCGTCGGGCAGCAGGCCCATGCCGATGGCGAGCACGTACCCGGTCTGGCTGTCGCCCTGGACGGTGCCGTCGGCGGCGACGTAGGCGTCCACGAACGCCGATGCGATCTCCTTTGACAGCGCGGCGTAACGGGCGGCGTCAGCGTCCTTGCCGATGGCCGCCGCCATCTCGCCGAGCAGCCGGATGCTGTAGGCGTAGTAGGCGGTGCCGATGACACCCGCGGGGGTGGGATCGTTGAGGTTGAGCCAGTCCAGGTACGGGCCGGCGTTGGTGCGTCGGTTGCCGGAGCTGGTGGCCTGCAGCCAGGACGCGTAGCGGGTCATCGACGCGTAGTGGTCCTCGATGACCCGGGTGTCGCCGTAGCGTTGCCACAGCGTGTACGGGACGGTGATGCCGGCATCGGCCCAGCCGGTCGCGCCGTCGCCGCAGCACACCCGCGGGGCGACGTCGGGGTAGGTGCCGTTGGCCGACTGCGCGTCGCGCAGGTCCTGCAGCCACTTGCTGAGGAAGGTCAGGCTGTCCATGTTGAACGTGGCGGTCTTGGCGAAGACGTTGATGTCGCCGGTCCAGCCGAGCCGCTCGTCCCGGGCGGGGGTGTCGGTGGGGATGGACAGAAAGTTGCCGCGCTGGCCCCAGGTGATGTTGCTGTGCAGCTTGTTGACCATCGCGTTGGAGGTGGTGAACTCGCTGGTGAGCTTCCCGTCGGTGTGCATGACCAGGCCGGTGACGCTGGCGAGGTCGGGGGTGCCGGGGATGCCGGTCAGTTCGACGTACCGGAAGCCGTGGAAGGTGAAGGTCGGCTCGTAGACCTCGTTCCCGCCGCCGGAGAGGGTGTAGTAGTCGGTGGCCTTCGCCGAGCGCAGGTTGGCGGTGTATGCGGTGCCGTCGGGGTTGAGTACCTCCGCGTGCCGGATGCGCACCCGGGTGCCGGCCGGGCCGTTGACCTTGAGCCGGACCTTGCCGACCATGTTCTGCCCGAGGTCGAAGATCCAGGTCCCGGGGGTGGGTTGAGTCAGGGTCTTGGCGGGCAGTTCCTGCACCACCCGCACCGGCGGGTCGGCCTGGGCGACGAGTTTCGCGGTGGCGCCGGTGTCGTCGGTGCTCGCCGCCGGCCAGGCGGAGTCGTCGAAGCCGGGCCGGTCCCAGCCGGCGGGCATCCGGCGGGCGTCGTAGGTTTCGCCGTGGATCAGGTCGGTCTGCAGGAACGGGCCTGGCGTGACCCGCCAGGTGCCGTCGGTGCGTACCGTGTCGGTGCGGCCGTCGGCGTAGTCGATGAGCAGTTGGGCGCTCAGGTGTGGGCGCGGGCCGTAGTGGCCGGTGCCGAACGAGGCGATGGTGCCGGCGTACCAGCCGTCGCCGAGCAGCGCGCCGATGGCGTTGTCGCCCTGTCGCAGTTGGTCGGTCACGTCGTAGGTCTGGTACTGCACCCGCTTCTGGTAGTCGGTCCAGCCCGGCGCCAGCTCGTGGTCACCGACCCGCCGCCCGTTGAGCGACAGCTGGTAGACGCCGAGCGCGGAGGCGTAGATACGAGCGCGGGTGACCTCGCCGTTGACGTGGAAGCCGCGGCGCAGCAGCGGGTCGGCGTCCAGGGCGACCAGCATCGCCTCGGTATTGCCGGACACCCGCAGCCCGTCAGAGGTGAGGCTGCCACCGGAGAAGGGGTTGTCGCCGTTGGTGAGCGGGGCCGCAAAGAGGGTCTTGCCGCCGCTGGTGACCGACAGGTCGGCGAAGACGCCGGACTCCTGCCCATCGGTACGCAGGCCGATCGCCCCACTTCGGTGGGTGGCATTACGCGTCACGTCGACCTGGGTGCCGTCGACCCAGGTGGTGAAGGTGTCGCCCGCTGCGGTGATGCGCAGGGTGTGCGGGGCGGTGAGCTTGTCAGCCGGCACGACGTTGCCGAGCGGCACCTCCTTCAACACCGTCCAGTTGCCGTTGCTGCGCACGTGCGGGCGGAGTTTCGCGCTGCCGCCGGTGATGGAGAACTGCCACATGTAGGCGTTTCCGGCACCCCGGGCCCGGAAATAGACGCCCGCAGCGTCCCGCTCGAGCCGCAGCGTCGTCTGCACGGTGTAGTCGGTCCACGATTCGGTGGGCGTGGGCATGCCGATCCAGTCGGCCTGCCACCCGGCGGGGCCGCCGACGCCGGTCTCCCATGAGGCGGGCGCGCTCCAGCCTGAGGCGCGGCCCTCGGTGTCCCAGACCCGCACCTGCCAGACGTAGCGGGTGCGGGGCTGCAGGGCCGGGCCGGCGTATTCGACCAGGGTGCTTTGTGCGGAGGTCACCCGGCCGCTGTCCCACACGTCCGCGTTACCCGAGGTGAGGCCGGAGCTGCTGGTGGCCACCCGGATCTGGTAGGCCTGTTGCACCACGCCCCGGTCCTTTGAGGCGATCGTCCAGCTCAGGCGCGGACGGGGCCTGTCCAGGCCGATCGGTTCGATCGCCCGTTCGGTGCTCAGATCGGTGATGGCCAGTCTCTCCGGCGCCACTCCCGCCGCGGCAGCGGTGGGAGTGGCGCCGGGGACCAGCAGTGATAGGCACAGCAGCAGCGCGGCCGATGCCGCCACCGCCGCACGAGGCCGTCTGGTCGGTTTGGTGAGCCGGATCGGACTACCTGCGGTGGCGGCACGAGTGCCCATCACTGCCTCCTAACGGGAATGCTCAGCGTGGTTGCGAAGCGGAGTCTGGTTTCAGCTGCGCCGGTCGCTCATAACCACCGTCCGACCCGGCTCAACCTGTGCGGCGATGAAGCGCGCACCGGCGACAGACTTGGCCGGCGCCCTGCCTTCGGAACGCACGTGCAGGACCCGGGCATCCTCGATTCCGAGCTGGGCCAGGTCGAGTTCGATGCGGCCGGTCACGTTGGGCGGCAGAGTGACCGCCAGCTGGAAGGCGTCCCGGCGGTCAAGATCCACCTGTACGGGGCCTCGGATGGTGGGCACCTTCGCCCGCAACCAACTCAGTGGGCCGGGCTGGGGGGCGATGAGCATCTCGCGAGCGCCCGGGGCCAGAGGGCGCACGCCGGCGACGAAACGGGGCACGATGTTGGCCGGCGCCGAACCCCACGCGTGCGAGAAGGTGGTGTTGGACTTGATCGACGGGTCCCACGCCTCCATGACGATGGTGGCGCCGAGGTCGTCCATCATGTGCAGCCAGGAGGACTGCTCCCGGCTGGTCAGCAGTGCGTGGGCGGCGTGACCCAGCCCGGCCTGGTAGAGCGCCTCGAGCAGGAACTGCGCCCCGTAGACGCTGACCCGCATGCCGCCGGCGGCGAGCCACTCGCCGAGCGCTCGGACGTTGCGTTCCTCGGCGACGCCAAGCGCCAGTGGGAAAGCGCTCGCGTGCTGGGCATGGTGGTCCGTGCCCACCCCGTCGCGGTAGGCGCCGAGCGTGGCATCGAACAACTGCGCGTTGGCCGCCGCCCGCAGCCGCGCGGCCAGTTCGGCGTACCGCTGCTCGTCCGCGCCGCGACCGAGCACCCCGGCGATGCGGGACAGGGCACCGAACGCGGCGTACTGCCAGGCGTTGATGACGGTGTTGACGCGGGTGAAGATGTAGCCGTCCCGGTTGGTCGTGGGCCAGTCGACGAGGTCGGCGTTGCTCTGGCTGGAGCTGCCGGGGTCCTTCTCGACCAGCCCGGTGGAGTTGAGCGCCTTGTCGAGCTGCCGTGCCATGAAGAGGTCGTAGTCGGCCGCGAGGTTCGACGGGTCGCCGGTGGCGAGGTAGTCCTCCCAGGCGGTGATGACGGTCTGCAGCCGATACTCCGCGGGCCAGGTCGGCCGGCGGACGAGGTACGACGTGGAGTACCTGGCCAGCGCGAAGGACCGCTGGGTGCCGTACTCGGAGAGCTGGTTGATGATGGCGTCGCCCTCGTAGGGCCCCCGCTCACGCGTGGGCGTGTCCTGGTAGAGGTCCTGCCGGGTGGCCTCGATGGAGTAGCGGCACATCGCCCAGACCCGGTCGAGGTCGGGGTCCGAACTCTCGAACGCGGCGTCGTCGTCGTTCCACGACAGCTTCAGCACCGCCGCCTCAAGCGCGTCATGGAGGTCGAGCTGCGAATCGGCGACCAGCTCGACCCACCGGAAGGCGCGGTAGCCCCAGTGTTCAAGCTGCTGCCAGCCGTCGCGCAGCGTCCAGACCTCGCGATAGGTCTGCCCGGCGCGCAGGTTGTACCGGGCGCCGGTGGCCGTGCGTTCCTCCCCGAGGCGGACCTCCACCGTCTGTCCGTCGGTGCCGGTGACCGAGAGCCGGATGCCGCCCACCACGGCGCGGCCGAGGTCGAACAGCCACCGGCCCGGTCCGAGCTGCTCCACCGCCCTCGGGCGCAGGTAGGTGTAGGCCATGTTCGTGACCCACGCGGGTTCGAGCCGGCGGGTCAACGATGCGGCGGCGGCCGGTTCCCAGCTCCCGTCGTCGAAGCCGGGACCGGTCCAGCCGACCGGTTCGTGCCGGGCGTCGAGGTACTCCTGCGGCGCCTGGTAGTAGCCACCCCCGGTGATGCCGGCGGGCGGACGCCAGCGGCCTGCCCGCCGGCTGCGCCAACCGTCGCCGGTCGCGACCACCTGGCGGGTCCCGTCGGCGAAAACGACGACAAGTTGGGCGAGGAACGTGCGCTCCTGCGGCGAGTAGCACAGCGCCGCGAGCGCGTTGCGCCCCGGCACGAGCAGGCCGGTCACGTCGTGGGTCTGGTAGCGGGCCTCGCCGGCCATCGCCCGGACCGGCCCGACCCCCGCGACGGCCTCGTTGAGCCACAGCTTGTAGACGTACTGCCGGGTCGGCTCGGGTGACTGGGCGGTGGCGTAGACGAACGCGGCGGCGATCGGCTTGTCGGGCAGCACCAGCTCGGTGCGCAGCAGTGCCCAGTCATTGCTCTCGGCGAGCGAGGCCAGCAACGACCGGCCGCGGTCGACGACGAGGTCCCCGCCCTGGACGGTGCCGCCGGTGAACACGCCGGGGCCTGAGGAGAAGTCCTCGTCGACGAGGCGGGTGCCAGCGGGATCGGTGAAGGACACCGAGTGGAAGCGCTGCGACTCGGTGCTGCCGTTGCGGAATCCGATGCTGCCGGAGGCGTACGTCGTGTCGACGGTCGTGTCGACCAGGGTGTCGTCGAGGTAGGTGCGGATGGTGGAGTCAGTGAGTTCGACCCGCAGCCTCAGCGGGGTGCCCGTCGGCACGGGCATGCCGATGGGTCGCTCATTCAGCACCGTGTATGTGCCGCTGCGTTGGACGTGGGTCTTCAGCACTCCGGGAGAGCCGGCACGCAGCTGCCACAGGTAGTTGTTGGACGTGTCCCGCGCCCGGAACCAGAGGCTCGCGGCGACGGAGGTGATGGTGACCGACACCTCGAAGGTGCCGTCGTGCAACGTCCTGCGGTCGTCCGGCGCCCAGATGGGCTCGGCCGTCCATGTGTCGCCGGCCGCGGTGACGACGGCCTGTGGGGCCGACCAGCGCGAGACGAGGTCGGGCGTCATCCAGGTGCGGACCCGCCAGTGGTAAAGGGACGCGGGCTCGAGCGGCGGACCGGCGTACTCCACGGCGGTCGAGTCGCTCGAGTCGATCCGCCCGCTGTCCCAGACGACGACGCCGCTGGAGAGCAGTTGTTCGCGGGTGTGCGCGACCTGAACCTGGTAGGCGACCTGCCGCGGCGCCGGACCGAGCGCGGGCACGATCCAGCTCAGCCGCGGCCGCTCCGAGGCCACTCCCAGAGGCCTGTCCAGCAGCGACGTGAGCAGGCCGGACGGTACGGGACTGTCCGCCGGTACGGCCGCCGCGGGTGTTCCGGCGGCGGCGAGCCCGGCAGCGGAGGAGGCGGCACCGAGTGCCACGACGCCGCTCCCGGCGAGAAGACGCCGGCGGGAGAGACCCGTGGCGGGGCTGGCGACAGGCTTCTTCATACCCGCACCTCAATCTGAATCGTTTCAGGCAGGCTACGCCGGGGGCGCGTCCCCGTGAAGACGATGGCCGTGGCCGGATCCGGCCACGGCCCCCCGCGGCACCTCCTAAAGGGCGGGTCCTATACGCACTGGCCCGACGACTGAAGGTCTCCCCCACCCCGGTCCACCCGCCACACCGCTGCTCACTCAACCAGCGGCAGCGCATCTCGCTGGTAGCCGGTGTTGACGTGCATCAGCCCGCAGCAGGTCTGCTCGGTCGGGAAGACCACCTCGTGGCCGAGCCGCTCCAGCAGCCGCACGGTCGCCTTGGCCGCCTCGGGGAACATGGTGTCGGCCAGGCAGGTCACGAACAGCGCGATCCGCACGTCACACCTGCACCCGTCGGGCAGCCGCCCGCCACGCGGCCGACTCGCGGCCGGGCTCGTAGCGCACGATCTCCTGAGTTTGCCGCAACAACAGCCGGAGCGCAGCCAGGTCGTCGCCGACGACGCCCGCCGCCCGGGCCTGCACCAGCACGTTGCCGATCGCCGTGGCCTCCACCGGCCCGGCCAGCACGGGCAGGCCGCAGGCGTCCGCGGTGAGCTGGCAGAGCAGGGCGTTGCGCGCGCCGCCGCCGACGATGTGCACGGCGTCGATGTGACGGCCGGAGAGTTCCTGGACCTGCAGCACCGCCCGACGGTGCGCCAGCGCCAGGCTGTCGATGATGCAGCGGACGACGGCGGCCGGCGAGTCGGGCACCGGCTGACCGGTGCGGCGGCACGCCTCGGCGATGCGGTCCGGCATGTCGCCCGGCGGCAGGAACGCCGGCTCGTCGACGTCGACCACGCTTCGGAAGGCGGGCTCGCGGGCGGCGGCGGCCAACAGGCCGGGTAGGTCGGGGCTCCCCCAACTGCGCAGCGACTCCTGCAGCGGCCACAGGCCCATGACGTTGCGCAGGTAGCGGATGGTGCCGTCGACACCGCCCTCGTTGGTGAAGTTCGCCCGCCGGCTTGCCTCGGTGAGCACCGGCCGGTGCAGCTCGACGCCGACCAGGGACCAGGTGCCGCAGGAGATGTAGGCGAAGTTCTCACTGGTGGCGGGTACCGCGACCACGGCGGAGGCGGTGTCGTGGGAGCCGACCGCCACCACGTCCGGCGTACCGGGCAGGTCGAGCTCGGGCAGTGCCGGCCCGATCCGGGTGCCGGGCTCCCTCAGCGGCGCGAAGATTTCGGTACGGATGCCGGCGTCGACCATCAGATCGGTTGCCCAGGCGCGGTTGTGCAGGTCGTACAGCTGGGTTGTGGAGGCGTTGGTGGCCTCGGTGCCGATCTCCCCGGTGAGCCAGTAGGCGATCAGGTCCGGGATCATGAGCAGCCGGTGGGCGGCGGCGAGTTGCGGCGAGCCAGCGGCCGCCACGAGTTGGTAGAGCGTGTTGAACGGCAGTTGTTGCAGCCCGGTGGTGGCGTAGAGCCGCTCGGCCCCGAGCCGTTGGGTAACCCGTTCCAGGACACCCTCGGTACGCGCGTCGCGGTAGTGCACCGGGTTACCGAGCAGCGCGCCGAAGGAGTCGAGCAGCCCGTAGTCGACCGCCCAGGAGTCGACGCCGACGCTGGCGACCGGACCGGCCGAGCGCAACCCGGCGAGCACGTTGCGGTAGAGGGCGAGGATGTCCCAGTGCATGGTCCCGCCGACGCGTACCGGCTCGTTGGCGAACCGATGCGCCACCTCCAGGCGCACGACGTCCCGGCCGACACGGCCGACCATGACCCGACCGCTGGAGGCACCGAGGTCGACGGCCGCGACCTCGATCTCCCCGGACCCGCGGGGTCGCGGGGCCGGGGTCGGTGCCACGCCCCCGGTCGCGGCCGGCATGTCCGGCCAGGCCGCCGGACCTGGTCGCTCCGGCATCATCGTCACCGCAAAAAGGCGGCGGCGACGCCGGCGTCGACGGGAATGTGCAGGCCGGTGGTGTGCGACAGGTCGCCGGCGGTGAGGGCGAACACCGCGTTGGCGATGTGCTCCGGCAGCACCTCCCGCTTGAGCAGGGTTCGCTGCGCGTAGAACTCGCCGAGCTTCTCCTCGGGTACGCCGTACACGGCCGCTCGGTCGGCGCCCCAGCCGCTGGCGAAGATGCCGGAGCCGCGGACAACCCCGTCCGGGTTGATGCCGTTGACCCGAACGCCGTGCGCACCGAGTTCGGCGGCGAGCAGCCGCACCTGGTGGGCCTGGTCGGCCTTGGCCGCGCCGTACGCGACGTTGTTCGGGCCGGCGAACACCGAGTTCTTGCTGGCGATGTAGACGATGTCGCCGCCGACGCCCTGGGCGATGAGCACCCGGGCGGCCTCCCGGGAAACCAGGAATGAGCCCTTCGCCATCACGTCGTGCTGCAGGTCCCAGTCCCGTGCGGTGGTGGCCAGCAGCGACTTCGACAGCGACAGCCCGGCGTTGTTCACCACGAGGTCGACCCCGCCGAAGGCGAGCACCGCGGCCCGCACGGCCGCGGCGACCTGCTCCTCGTCGGTGACATCGAGCGGTACGGAGACGGCGACGTCCGGTCCGCCGATCTCGCGGGCGACGGTTTCGGCGGCGGCAGCGTCCCGGTCGGTGACCACAACGCAGGCGCCCTCGGCGGCGAGCCGGTGGGCGATCGCCCGGCCGATGCCGGACCCACCGCCGGTGACCAGCGCGATCCGGGTCGCGAGGGGCTTGGGCCTGGGCATCCGCTGGAGCTTGGCCTCCTCCAGCGCCCAGTACTCGATGCGGAACTTCTCCGCCTCGTCGATCGGGGCGTACGTCGACACCGCCTCGGCACCCCGCATGACGTTGATGGCGTTGACGTAGAACTCGCCGGCCACCCGCGCGGTCTGCTTGTTCGCCCCGAAGCTGAACATGCCGACACCGGGCACCAGCACGATGGCCGGGTCGGCACCCCGCATCGCCGGGCTGTCCGGGCCTGCGTGCCGCTCGTAGTAGGCGCGGTAGTCGTCCCGATAGGCGGCATGCAGCTCCTTGAGCCGCGCGATCGTCTCCTCCAGTCCGGCGGTGGGCGGCAGGTCGAGCACCATCGGCCGGACCTTGGTCCGCAGGAAGTGGTCCGGGCAGGAGGTGCCAAGCGCGGCCAGCTCCGGCATCCGCTCGCGGCCGACGAAGTCAAGCACCACGTCGCTGTCGGTGTAGTGGCCCACCTGCGCCCGGTCGGTGGAGGCGAGGCCACGCAGTACCGGGAAGAGGGTGGCGGCCCGAGCCCGGCGCTCCTGCTCCGGAAGCGGCTCGTGCACCACGGCACCGAACGGCTCGGGACGGCCGTGCTCGGCGAGGTACCGGGCCGCGGTGGCGATGATCTCGCGGGAGTTGGCCTCACACTCGTCGCTGGTGGCACCCCAGGCGGTGATGCCGTGCCCACCGAGGATGACGCCGATCGCCTGCGGGTTGGCCTGCTGCACGGCGGCGATGTCGAGGCCGAGTTGAAAGCCGGGCCGACGCCACGGCACCCAGAGCACCCGGTCGCCGAAGATCTTCCTGGTCAGCTCGGGTCCGTCGGCGGCGGTGGCGATCGCGATCCCCGCGTCCGGGTGCAGGTGGTCGACATGCGCCACCTCGACCAGACCGTGCATGGCGGTGTCGATGGACGGCGCGGCGCCGCCCCGGCCGTGCAGACAGTAGTCGAAGGCGGCGACCATCTCGTCCTCGCGCTCCACGCCCGGGTAGACGTTGACCAGCGACCGGAGCCTGTCGAGCCGGAGCACGGCCAGCCCCCGCTCGGTGAGCGTCCCGAGGTCCCCGCCGGATCCCTTGACCCACACCAGGTCGACGGGCTCGCCGGTCACCGGGTCGGTCTCCACGCCCTTTGAGGAGGTGTTACCGCCGGCGTAGTTGGTATTGGCCGGGTCGGCGCCAAGCCGGTTGCTGCGGGCCAACAGGTCGCGCACCGTGGGGTTCGTCATGGTGTCCTCGGCAGTTCTCGGGGCCGGCACGCTCGCGGCGTGCCACGTTGCATTCGGGCTGGCCGGCACATGGGTGGCGGCCGTCAATGCTTCGAAATATGAAACGTTTCAGGTTCGCGTCGACATTACGAGGGCATCCCTGGTGCCGTCAAGCGGTCGGCCGTCACACCAGACCGCGCCGGGCAGCCCACACCACCGCCTGGATCGGCGTACTGACGTTCAACCGCTTGCAGATCACTTGCATGCGACGACGGACGCTGCGTTCGGACAGGTGCAGTTCCCCCGCGACGCTCGCGGTGAGCCGTCCCTCGGCGAGCAACGCGAGCATGGCAATCTCGTCGTCCGTCAGTACGACCGGCTCAGCGGCCGGCGAGTGGTCGAGCATCTGGCAGTCCTTTCGCCCGGGGGAAACGAAGGGATACGGCCACGACACCGGTGGCCGGTCGGTCGACCTGTGTGGTCGGCGATCGGCCACGGCGATCACCGGTGACGGAAGTCAGGCACCCCAGCCCGCCTGCTCTCCGCCGACCCGCTCGGCGCTGACCCGCTCCAGGTAGCCGGACCGCTTGTAGGCCGCGACCGGGTCCGGATCCAGGCCCATCTCCTCGCGCACCTCGCGCAGCAGCGGTCGAACGTCGGTGTTGTACGCGTCCATCAATACGGCGTTGGCCTCCAGCACGTCACCGGCCCGCTGTGCGGCAGTCAGCGCCGACACGTCGACCAGCAGCGCCTTGGCGGTCGCCTCCTGGACGTTGAGCACTGACCGGATGACGGCCTGCACCTTCGGCTCGATGTTGTGGCACTGGTCCAACATGAACGCGATGCCGTAACTCGGGCGCAGCGCGTCCGCCTGGACGATCTCGTGCATGATCCGGAACAGTTGGAACGGGTCGGCCGCCCCCACCATCAGGTCGTCGTCGGCGTAGAACCGGGAGTTGAAATCGAAGGCGCCCAGCTTCCCGGCGCGCAGCAGGAACGCCACGATGAACTCGATGTTCGTGCCCGGTGCGTGATGGCCGGTGTCGATGACCACCTGTGCCCGCTCGCCGAGCTCGACGCAGTGCGCGTACGCCGTACCCCAGTCCGGCACGTCGGTCATGTAGAACGCCGGCTCGAACAGCTTGTACTCCAGCAGCAACCGCTGCCGACCGGTCAGCCGGTCGTACGCCTGCCGCAGCGCCTCCACGAGCCGGTCCTGGCGGTCGCGAACGCTGTCCTGCCCGGGATAGTTGGTGCCATCGGAGAACCACAGCTTCAGGTCACGCGACCCCGTGGCGTCCATGACGTCGACGCAGTCCAGCAGGTGCCCGGTGGCCTTGCGCCGCACCGCCGGGTCGGGGTTGGTGACCGAGCCCAGCTTGTAGTCGTCGTCCTGGAACACGTTCGCGTTGATCGTGCCCAGCTCGATGCCCTGCTCCTCGGCGTACCCGGCCAGCGCGGCGTAGTCGTCCACCCGGTCCCACGGGATGTGCAGTGCCACCACCGGCGCGACACCGGTGAAGCGATGCACGGTCGCCGCGTCCGCCACCTTCTCGTACGGGTCGCGGGGCACGCCCTCCTGCGCGAACACCTTGAACCGGGTGCCCGAGTTGCCGTACGCCCAGGACGGTGTCTCGATGCGCTGCTCGCGCAGGGCATCGAGGACTCGTCTGCGCGTGGTCGGGTCGATCTCGGTCATTGTTGCTCTCCCAGTTGCTCTTCGAGATGGAAGATCTCGGTAAGGACGCGGAACCCGCGGTCGGGTCGCCCGCCGGGCAGGTCGGCGAAGAACGGGGCCATCTCGGCCTGCCACCGCGCGTTGACCTCGGTCGTCTCCATTGCCGCGAGCGCGGCGTCGAGGTCCTCGGCCAGGAAATAGCCGACCAGCAGTCCGTCGTCACGAAGAAAGAGTGAGTAGTCGTGCCAGCCCGCGCGCTTCAGCGCGGCCAGCATGTCGGGCCACACGGCGGCGTGGCGGCGCCGGTACTCCGCCATCCGGTCCGGCCTGACCTGGAGGGTGAAGCAGATCCGGCGCACACCACACCTACCCGTGACTCAGAACTTGAACTGGTCGATGTTCGATGCGTTGAACTCGAACGGATCGCCCAGAACGATCTCCCCGTCCGCGCCGATCGTGTACTCACCGAGCTTGCCGGCGGTGAACTTCTCGCCCTCCTTGCCGGTGATGATCCCGGAGGCGAGCGCCCCACCCGCGTACGCGGCGAGGTAGCCGAGGTCAGCCGGGTTCCACAGGGCGAAGGCCTTGACGGTGCCGTCCTTGACGTACTCACGCATCTGGTTCGGCGTGCCGAGGCCGGTCAGCTGCACCTTGCCCTTGTAGGACGAGCCGGACAGGTAGCGCGCCGCGGCGGCGACACCGACCGTGGTCGGAGAGATGATGCCCTTGAGGTTCGGGTACTTCGACAGCAGGCCCTGGGCCTCCTGGAACGACTTCTCGTCCTGGTCGTCGCCGTACACCGTGGCCACCAGCTTGAGCTTGCTGTACTCCGGCTTGGCCAGCTCGGTCTTCATCATCTCGATCCAGGCGTTCTGGTTCGTCGCGTTCGCCGTCGCCGACAGGATGGCGATCTCGCCGCCCTCAGGACCGACCGCGTCCGAGATCAGCTTGATCTGCGACTTGGCGATGCCCTCCGACGTGGCCTGGTTGACGAACGCGTCACGGCACTCCGGCTTGGTGTCCGAGTCGTACGTGACGACCTTCGCCCCGGCGGCCTTGGCCTCGGTCAGCGCGCCACACACGGCGTCCTTGTCGTTCGCCGAGATGACGATGACGTCGCTGCCCTGCTGGGACAGGGTGTTGATGTACGACACCTGCGCCGACGGGCTCGCCTCGGACGGGCCGGTCTGGGCGTACTTGCCCTTGAACTCCTCGACCGCGGACTTGCCGCCCTGGTTGTCCGAGGTCTCGAAGTACGGGTTGTTGACCTGCTTGGGCAGGAAGGTGACCTTGAGACCTTCCTTGATGCTGCCGGAGGCGTTGCCGTTGCCGCCGGATCCGGCATTCGCTCCGGTGCCGGTGTCCTCGGCGCAGGCGCCGAGGGTGAGGGCGACGGCGGCCAGTACGGCGGTCGCGACAACCCGGGTATGCCTGACGTTCATGACAATGTCCTTTCGGTTGCGATAGCGGGTCGGCGCCGACGAAGCCGCTCGCGCGCCATCCGCACGAGGTTCGGTCCGACAACGGAGAGGATGAGCAGGGCTCCGGTAACGATGGTCAGCGCGTTCGCCGGCACGTCGGCCAGTTGCAGCGCGTTACGGAGGACTCCGAGCAGGGCCACCGCCGCGATCACTCCGACGAGACCGCCACGGCCGCCGAAGATGGAGACACCGCCGAGCAGCACGGCGGCCACCACCGACAGCTCCAGGCCGGTCGCGTTGTCGGCGCGGGCGCTGGCGAACCGGAACGTCCAGAAGACGCCGGCCAGCGCCGCTGTGGCGCCGGTGGCGACAAAGAGCCAGAACTTGGTCCGCAGCACCGAGATGCCGGCGAAGTTGGACGCCTCGGCGTTGTTGCCGATCGCGTAGAGCGAGCGGCCGATCGGGGTGACGTACAGCAGTACGCCGAACATGACGGCGAGTGCCGCCAGGACCAGCACGAACCAGGGAATGACCGTGCCGGGGATGGGGGCGACGGCGTTCTGGGTCCATGCCTGGGGGTAATCGGCGATCGCACGATCCCCGAGGACGACGTACGCCAGACCGCGGTAGAGCGCAAGCGTACCGATGGTGACTGCCAGTGAAGGCAGGCCGAACACGGTGATGAATACGCCGTTCACCGCGCCGAGAACGGCGCCGAGCAGCAGGCTCAGCACGATCAGCAACGGCAGCGACGTGACGCCGAGGTGCCAGAGTTGCCCGAGCACCGAGCAGGTGAGACCGACTGCGCTCGCCACCGACAGGTCGATCTCGCCGGTGATGATAACGAGCGTCATCGGCAGCGCGATCAGGGCGATCGGGATCGCCTCCAGCACCAGGAACCGGTAGAAGCGGGGACTGCCGACACCCTCGATCGTGGCGCTGGCGACGAGCACCACGACGAGCAGTGCGAGGATGAGGATGGCGTCCCACGAGCCGAGCAGGCGACGCCATGCGGGCGGCGATGCTTTCGCGGTTCGTGCCGGCTTGACCAGGGTGTCAGTTGCCACGGGACTTGCCTCCTCGCAGACGACGTGCCATGCGGACGGCGAGCGCCCGGTCGAGTCCGATGGCGGCAAGGATGAGCGCGCCGACGGCGGCGCGCTGCCAGAACGGGGTGACCCCCAGGACCGGCAGGGCGCTGCCGATGGTGGTCAGCAGGACAGCGCCGAGCGCAGCGCCGTACACCGAACCGCTGCCGCCGAAGATCGCGACGCCGCCGACCACCACGGCCGCGACCACGTTGAGTTCGATACCGAGTCCGGCGTTGGCGTCGAGGGTGCCGAACCGGGCCGCGTACAGCACGCCGGCGAGGCCAGCGAGCGCGCCGCTGGACACAAAGGCGAAGAAGACCCGGCGGCCCACCGCGATGCCGGACAACCGGGCGGCATCGGGGTCCGAGCCGATCGCGTAGAGCTCCCGACCGCTGCGGTAGTTCCGCAGCAGGTAACCAGCACCGACGAGCACGGCGACCGCGAAGAGCGCGAGCACCGGAACTCCGAGGATCGTGACGGTGCCCAGCCGCAGGAAGGCGCGGGGCATGTCGGCGGCGTTGATCTGGCGTCCGGTGGCCCAGGTGTAGTCGATGCCCCGAAACATGTACAGCGTGCCGAGGGTGACCACCAGGGCCGGTACGCGCGCCGCCGCGATCAGGCCGCCGTTGATCGCGCCGCAGACCGCCCCGAGCGCGACACCGATCATGATCGCCACCGGGATCGGTGTGCCGGGATTGTCGACGAACAGCGCGCCGGTGGCGAACGCGGACAGGCCGAGGACCGAGCCGACCGACAGGTCGACATTGCGGGTGATGATCACGATGGCCTGCCCGACGGCGAGGATCGCCAGGATGGTCGAGCTAAGCAGCAGGTCCTTGATGTTCTGCGCGGAAAGGAACCGCTGATTGACCGAGAAGGTCACCGCGACCAGGAGCACCAGCGCGAGCAGGATGCCCAGCTCGCGCACGACGAACAGCCGGTGCGCCAGGCGGGCGCCGGACTCCGGCTTCGGCCCGCGCCCGTTCGGTGCGGCGGGCCGCGATCGTACGTCTGCCGTGGTCATTCGGCGGCCTCCCGTTGCCCGGTCGCGGCGAACATGACGCTCTCCTCATCGGCCTGGTCGCGGGGAAGGTCGGCGACCAGCCGGCCCTCGTTCATGACGAGCACCCGGTCGGCCATGCCGAGCACCTCCGGCAGTTCACTGGACACCATCAGCACCGCCACGCCCTCGGACGCGAGTTGGGAGAGCAGCCGGTGCACCTCGGATTTCGTGCCGACGTCGATGCCGCGGGTCGGCTCGTCGATCATGAGCACCCGGGGCTCGGTGGACAGCCACTTGGCAAGCACGACCTTCTGCTGGTTGCCGCCGGAGAGGGTCGACACCGGGTCGGTGTTCCGGGCGGCCTTCACCTGCAACCGTTTGGCCCACTCCGCCGCTGAGCGCCGCTCGCCGCCACCGAACAACAGCCCGAGCTTGCTGAGTGCCCACCTGCGCGGCAGCGTTGCGTTGCGCTCGATCGACAGCTCCATCACCAGGCCCTGCTGGCGGCGGTCCTCCGGCACGAGCGCCAGGCCCGTGGAGATCGCCGCCGGCGGGTCGCCCGGCCGCAGCCGCCGGCCGTCGACGCGTACCTCCCCGGCGTCGTACCTGTCGACGCCGAAGATCGCCCGGGCCACCTCGCTGCGGCCCGCGCCGACCAGTCCAGCGAGCGCGACGATCTCGCCGCCGCGCACGGTGAAGGAGACGTCGTCGAAGTAGCCGTGCCGGGTCAACCCGTTGACCTCCAGGCGTACCTCGCCCGGCTCGGTCGCCACCTTCGGAAAGAGCGCGGAGATGTCCCGGCCGACCATGGTGCGTACGACGCCGTCCACGGTCAGGTTCCCGGTCTCGTCGGTGGCGATCCACCGTCCGTCGCGCATCACGGTGACCCGCTGGCAGAGCGCGAACACCTCGTCGAACCGGTGCGAGATGAATAGGACTGCCGCGCCGTTGTCCTGCAGCGAACGCGCCACGGCGAAGAGCCGTTCGACTTCGACGCCGGACAGTGCCGCGGTCGGTTCGTCCATCACCAGGACCCGGGCGTCGAAGGAGAGCGCTTTGGCGATCTCGACGAGCTGTTGATCGGCGATGGACAGGCCCCGGGCCGGCCGGTCCGGGTCGATCCGGACACCGAGTCGCGCGAACAACTCATTGGTGCGCTCGCGCATCGCCGAGCCGTTGATGCGACGCAGCCCCTTCAACGGCTGTCGGCCCATGAAGATGTTCTCCGCGACCGACAGGTCGGGGAACAGGGTCGGCTCCTGGTAGATGACGGCGATACCCGCCGCGCGGGCATCGGCCGGGCTGCCGAAGGCAACCGGCTTGCCGTCGAGCAGCACGTTCCCCGCGTCCGGCGCATGGACGCCGGCCAAGACCTTCACCAGGGTGGATTTGCCGGCACCGTTCTCGCCGACCAGCGCGTGCGCCTCGCCGGCGTACAGTTCCAGCCGGACGTCGCGCAACGCGGCGACGGCACCGAACGACTTGTCCACACCCTCCAGCGTCAAGACCGGAAACACGCGGCCCCCTCAGGGTTGTAGTAGTAACGGGGCGGTAACGTGGATCACGTCTGTGAAACGTTTCACTGGTCGCAAGACTCTAGGCGCGCCGTTAGGCACCGGTCAAGAGTTTCCGGCTGGTTACCGGCTTGAAATCCGGTCCAGCTGCCGCCCATCGGTGACCTGTCCGCCTGCGGCCACATTCGCTCGACGGGTCCAGCGTCGAGCGCAGGCGCTGGTACGTTTCATCACGCGAACGGATCAGGCCGGCCAGTCGCCGGCACACCAATTACCACAGCACTTGAGGGAGAGATGGCCGCCGCCAACATCAAACAAGTGGCGAAGCACGCGGGCGTGTCGCTCGGGACCGTCAGTAACGTGCTCAACCGGCCTGACCTCGTCTCCGCGGCCACCCGGCAGAAGGTGCTCGACGCCATCACCGCCCTGGGATACGTCCGCAACGACTCCGCCCGTCAACTACGCGCCGGGCGCAGCCGTACCGTCGCGATCCTGGTCCTTGACGTGTCAAACCCGTTCTTCACCGACGTCGTGCGCGGCGCGGAGGCGGTGGTCGAGGACGCCGGCGGAATGTTGATCGTGTGCAACAGCGGTGAAGACCCACGGCGGGAGCAACGCCACCTCGACATGCTCGAGGAGCAGCGGGTGCAGGGCCTACTCGTCACCCCCGTCGCCAACCGCCGGCACCCCCGGCTGGACGCGTTCGTCGAGCGCGGCATCCCGGTGGTGCTCGTCGACCACGGCTCCGGGCACCCGAATCGCTGTTCGGTCGCCGTCGATGACGTCACCGGTGGGCGCCTGGCCGCCGAACACCTCGCCGAGCGGGGACACGAACGGATCGCGTACGTCGGCGGGCCGATCACGATCCGCCAGGTAGCCGACCGGCACCTAGGCGCCGCCACCGCGCTCGCCGAGCGCGACGCACCCCTGGACCTGCAGCTTTTCAAGACATCCAGCCTGTCGGTCAATGCCGGCCGGCAGGCCGCCGACGATCTAGCGGCGCTATCCCTGGACCGGCGGCCCACGGCGGTCTTCTGCGCCAACGACCTGTTGGCGCTGGGCCTTCTGCAGGGCCTGACCGCGCACGGGCTGCGGGTGCCCGAGGACATCGCGATCGTCGGCTATGACGACATCGAGTTCGCCGGTGCGGCGGCCGTGCCGCTGAGCTCCGTACGGCAACCGCGAGCCCAACTGGGCCGCACCGCCGCCCAACTTCTCCTCGAAGAGTCGATCAACGATGGCAGTCACCAGCATCGCCACGTTATGTTCCAGCCCGAACTGGTGGTCCGGGCCTCCAGCGACCACCGTCGGTAGTGCGGTGTCAGTGCCCCGGCCGCCAGCGGCGACCGGGGCACAAGCCCACCTTGATCCGTCAGGTCGAAATGATCAAGAGTCAATCGAGGCCGGATTTCCGCGCAACGCGGGAACGTCCGGTTGGATCACGCTCAGATCGCCGGGCTGAGGCCCTCACTGCGAACTGTCCACCTCCCATCCGACGGGAAGCCAGGTGCGGTGGCCTTCGGCGCACCGTCCCATCCAGCGGTCATCATGGCGGCCGCGTAGAGCAGACCTCCCGCGCTCGGGAAGTACGGTGAAGGCACGCTGGACACCCCGCTGGCGGGATGTCCGGTGTCGGTGAAGCGGAACTGTTCGTGGAGCAGGAAGTCGACGGCCCGGTCCGGATCACCGAGCCGGGCGGCGTTCATCGCGAGCAGCGCAAAATCCCAGCCATAGAGGTTGTTCATCTTCCAGGTTCCGTAGACCCGCTGCGCGGTATCTCGCATCGTGGGCACGTCCACGCCGTCCCCGGGCAGCATGCCGTAGGCGGCTACGGGGTCAGGATGGTTGGAGTTCCAGCGGCTCCACATGTCCTGGATGCCCTCGTGGAACACGTAGACGCCGTCCTGCACGGGCAGGGGAGCGAGGCCGGCCAGTACGTCCGCGTACGTCGGGTCCGGAGCCAGGCCCAAGCGTCTGCGCCACTGCTGCGCGATACGTAGGGCGAAGCGGCAGTAGGACAGCTCGAAGGTGGGGTTGATCGTCATCCGCGGGTTGGGGCGCTCATTGGCGATGACCAGCGGTGGGCCGAGCACGTATCGACGGGTCGCGGAGTCGTAGAACGCGTACGACGCCAGGAAGTCGGCGGTGGCGAAGATCACCTCGCGCCATTTCGCCAGGGTGTTGCTGTTGGGGTGTGCCCGGTAGTCCAGTTCGGCGAAGAAGATGGGATGCGGCTGCTGCCAGAGCAGTAACGCGTTTGCCTGGCCGGGTGCCTCGCGTCCCTCGGGGCTCGTCATCTTTGGCCAGCGCGCGCCGCGGTAGCCCTGGTCTCGTGCCCGGTCCCGGGCCGACGCGAGGAAGTGCTCGTACACCCCCAGGCTGCGGTCGAGCAACGGCCACCGGTTCCACAGCGCGTAGTGCGCGGCGTGCCACCAGTACATCTCCATGTGGAAGGCGCCGTACCAGCCGTTGTTGACCAGGCCGGATTCCTGCGGCGGCCAGGCTCCCGCCTCGTTGACGGCCATGGTGTACTGGCTCCGCACGATGCGTCGCTCGAACTCCATCCACCGAGGGTCGGCGCTGTCCGACAGGTCGATGGCGCCGCCGGAGTGCCAGAACCGCGGCCACCACTCTGCGGCGACTGCCGACACCGCTGGTGCGGGCGGAGCCGGATGCGGCTCGTCGGGTGAGAAGCCGAACGCCACCTCCAACCGCCGTGCCCCGCGACCGTCGAGGACGTACCGATGTGGTCGTGTCGCGTCGTGTGCAAGCTGGGCGGGTTCCTGCCACACCAGCGACGCGTGGTACGTGGTGGCGTCGAGGTGATGAGTGATGTCGGCCCGGTGGGACCCGCGGAGCCGCAGCTGCGTCTCGTGCGCATCGGGTCGATCCCACACGCCGACGAAGGGCGCGGAGAACTTCGACCCGGCGGTGGCGTACGGGAAGTCGATGAAGACCGAGAGCCTGCTTGCGGCGACCAGCGGTGAGTCGACGCGTACCGCTACCACGTCGGACTCGGGATGGCAGACGGTCTCCACGGTGACCGGCACGCCTTCGAGAACGAACCTGCTGTGCAGGGTGCCGGACCACAGATCCAGTCGCTGGTAACGATCGGTCAGATCGGCTTCTGTGGCCTCCTGGCCGTCGCTGCGAAGCAGCCGCATGCCGATACGTGCGAGGTTGATCCGGTGCGGGTTTTCCCGCAGCCACTGGTTCAGCTGCGGATGCGCAGGGTCGTTGGTCCAGTAATAGACAGGGCGACCGTGGGTGTCCCAGGCCTCGCCGACGTAGTCCGCCGGAGTCTGGCCGGGTGGCAGCGCGTCCTCATGCCAGCCCCAGTCCGACATGGTGGCGAAGGGCAGGAACGTCTGCAGGCCGGTGATGTCGGCGCCGAAGGCGAACCGCCCGTTGCCGACCTGAACCGGGAGGTCTGGGTCAGACGCGGTCCGCTCGATGTCATGCCGACCGACCAGTGCACGACGGTCGATGGCGGCTGTGGATGTGTCGGCGTGTGCGCTCGGTGCCCTGGCAAGCAGGCCTGCCATTCCCAGGCCCCCGATGCCCTGCAGGACGACTCGACGTTTGATCATGTTGTCTCCCTCGTGCTGGCTGGCCGTGGGGCCGGGGGCGCGTCGTTTGCGCCGCCCGGCCCCGGGGTGAGTCGGGATGGGTTACCAGGCGAGCCGGACGTGGGCGCGGCCGTGGCTCGGGGCGAGCTTGAGAACGATGCCGCCGAACGGCCCGGTCGACGTGGTCCAGCCCTGCGTCATGCCGCGCAGGGCGTCGGTCGAGGTCGCGTGCGCGAGCGGGTGCCCGTCGAGGGTGACGGCGCTCGGCGCATGCGAGCCCATGACGACGATCTGGGTCTCGGCCGGAGCGTCCGCAACGTCGAGGGTGAGCGTCGATCCCTGGCTGCGGGCGTCGAGGCGCGCCTGGTCGCTGGTGATCGCCCGGATGTGGCTGTCCGTCCCGTCCGACGGCGCGACGAGGAACGCCGACCGGCCGGCGTGGTTCAGGTCGTCGACGCCCCAACCGGTGGACCAGATGTCGGGCGTGCGCAGGTTGAACCCGAGCGCCGACCCGGCCCGCAGGTACAGCGGGAAGTCGTCGAGGCTCGACGACCGGGTGATGGTCTGGCCGCCCTGGACCTGCGCGCCGGTGAACACGTCGATCCACTGCCCGGCGGGCAGGTACACGTTCACGTCGGTGGGGCGCCCCGCCGCGCCGTCGGCCTCGGCGGCGTCGGAGGTGACGGGCGCGGCGAGCAGGTCGGGGCCGACCATTAACTCCTGGTCACCCTGCGCCCACGCCTGCTCGTCGTCCGGGTACTGGTAGCCGACCGCGCGCATGATGGGCACGCCGGTCCTGGCGGCCTGCTCGGCGAGACCGTACAGGTACGGGAACAGCTCGGTGTGCAGCACGGCCGCGTCGCGGAACCGGTTCACGGTCGCGGTGTCATACACCCACGGGGTGGCGTTGAGTCCCGCGCCGCCCACCTCGAAGACGGGGCTCACGGCGCTGAACTGCGCCCAGCGGGTGAGCAGGGCCGGCGTGGGGCTGTTGGTAGCGTTGGCCGGCTTCTGCGGGTCGATGCCGCCGGTGTCCGACCCCCACGCGAAGTGCCCGGTCAGCGACTCGCCGATGCCGTAATGCAGTTCGGTACGCAGGCTTCCGAAGGTCTGCGTGGCGTCGCTGCCCCAGATGCCGTGCGTGTGCTGGGCCGTGCCCGGTGCCCCGGCACGCACGAGGGTTTCGAAGTCGTCGCCGTTGACGTTGCGCAGCGCCTCGCTCACCGCCGACTGAAACAGGTCGGGGTACCGCAGGTAGAGCTTCGCGCCAGAGCCACCGGCAAGCTGGCCGGTTTCCAGCCGGATCTCCTCGCCCCGGTCCTCCTTGGTCATGTCGACGCCGAGGCTGAACAGCTTGGTGAGCTGCCGCACGTAGTACTCACGGGCCGCCGGGATCGTGAAGTCGATGTAGCCCGTGCCGGGGATGATCCAGTCGTTGTCCCTCCACACGCCGTTGAGGTCGGCGCACGAGCCGCCGCCCTTGGGGTTGTCGTTCACGAGCGGCGACACCCACAGCCCGAACTTCACGCCCTCGGCGTGGATCGTGTCGATCATCTTCTTCGGGTCGGGGAAGAAGGTGGGATCGAACCGGAAGCTGCCGTTGCATGCGCTGCCGTTGGCGCGGGTAGTGTTCCCCGGCGGCTGGACCTCCCACGGGTTGTCGATCCAGATGGTGCCGATCGGGATGCCGAGCTTCTTGAACTCGGCCACGTCGTTGACGACCTCCTGCTGGTTCGCGTTGACGTCACGCCACTTCATGACGGCGAACTGGGTCGGCGGCGGCAGCGACGGCAGGCCGACGGTCTGGTAATAGTGCTCGGTGACCTGTGCGGGCGTGCCGGCGAACACGTCGTAGGTGAGCTCGTCGTCCTTCACGCACACCTGGACGCGGTCGGGCTGGGCCGTGTTCGCGACCGGGCACGGGTAGGGAGTCGGGGCGCCGGACGGTGTCCTCGGGGTTTTCCCGCAGTTGGGCCCGTCCTTCACCGGGGCCGCGCCGGGGAACGCGAAGCGGCCGATGGCGTCGGTCTCGGCGAGCAACCCGTACCCGCCCGAGCTGAGGTAGAACGGGCTGGCGGTCTGCTCCTGGTTCTGGCAGTAGTCGCCGGCTTCATTGCCCTCCTTGCCCGGGCTCCAGCCACGGATCTGCCCCCGCACGTCGACAGACGTCGCCGAGCTGCCGGACAGGTAGTGCTCGGTGTCCTTCGCGGCCATGGCCTCGAACACGGCCGTCACGCCGGTCGCGGGGGTGAACGTCCAGCGGACCCGCGCGCCCTCGTGGGTGTGGGTGACCGTCACGGTCGCGGTGCGGTCGGGCTCGTCCGTCGCGACGAGATACTCCGTGCCACCGGGCACGTCGTACCGCGAGATCAGGTCCGTGACCTGGTGGTAGGTGGCGCCTTCCCGGCTCGATGCCGTCCCGCCGACCTGGTACGCGAGGCTGCCACCCGGCCCGGCGATGTCCCCGCCGGCCTCGGCGGCCACGGTCCGCCCGCCCTGGTGGAAGGTGAGCTGGAACGGCATGGATTGGACGGTCCACGTCATGCCGGCGGCGGGCGACGCCGCCGAGGACGTGTTCTCGGTTGCGCCCTCGACGGCCGGCAACAACGCGATCGCCAGGCACCCGACGGCGATACCGGGGAAGACCGCGCGCAGACGCCTGCGGGCGCCGCCGCCGCGGGGTCTCCCGGGCGGCCGGCCGTGGGCATGGTCGATGATTGTCAACGGCATGCGTGTGCTCCCTCCGTCAAGGCGTGCGAGGTAGGAGGTGGTGCGGCTGGGATGGTCACGGACGGGGGCGGGCGCGGACCGCGTCCGCCCGGATCATGCGGTGACGATGGTGAAGTAGCTGGACGAAGAGGCGCTGGTCGCCGCGGTAGGCCCGAGCGTGACGTCACCCGCGGCGAACCGTTTCGCGAACACGGTGAAGTGCGCGTCGGTGGTGTCGATGGTGAGATCGGTGCGCTGGAATCCCTGGTCGGCGAGCCAGCCAGGCCACCACGTGTCCTTGCCACGGTCGTCGAACGCCACGTAGACGGTGGCGTCCCTCTTGAGCGTGAACTCCAGGTAGTCAGCGGGTCCGGTGAGCCGCTTGTCGTCGTTGGCACCGGGAATGAGCAGCTGACCGGCCAGGGCGTCCGGGAGGGTGGTGATGGTGAAGTCCCGGTCGACGAAGTACTGGGCCCCCACCCCGGCGGCTCGCGGGCTGTTCAGCTTGTCCGGCTTGACCACGCGGACCAGGTCGCGCGAGCCACCGTCGCCCCAGCTGACGTGGACCACGTTCGAGGGACCGGAGAGACCGCCGTCGTTCACCGCAACGACCCGATAGTAAAAGTCGTAGCAGCACCCTGTGGAGGGAGCGATATACAGCGTGTACGAGGTTGAGCTCATCGTGTCTATCCTGGAAAAGCTGCCCTCTGCTCCGTTAGCTCGATAGACGTGGTACTCGCGAGCGTGCTTTACTCGCTGCCACTGCAAAGTGAACGTATCGTGCTTTATCGACTCTTCGAGCGTGAGCCCGACTGGCGCAGATGGGGGCTCCACTGACCTGTCGATGACGTCTACGGTAACCGGCGTGCTCTTGGCTGACTCTATAATGCTGTCACCAACCGCCGTAATCGCATAGGTGTAGGTGAACCCCAGCTCAACCGCCTTGTCAGTATACGCATTGTCCGATGAAGCGCCGATCCGAGTAAACTCACTCTGTCCGCCAAGCTTGCGGTAGATGTTGTACCTGCCGGCTCCAGCGGCGGGCTTCCATGCAAGAGACACCGAAGGGCTAGGCCGCAGCCGCGTCACATCGACTTGCAGGTCGGTCGGCGGAGAAATGTGCGCGATCCCAATCGCATTGATGCGGCCATCGCCGCTGAATGTAAAGTTCATCTGGCCGTCGGTCACCGTGACGGAGATGCCCAGCTCAGCAAACGAGCCAGTCGTTGTCGACATCGTCTGGGGCGGCGAGCCTTCAACCGATACGTCAGTTTTGTTGGAGGCGATCTGGTCGCCCGAGACAATCACAACGCGATAGTCGCCATTCGGTACATCGACGAGAAACCCGTAGCTGTTCGCAACGGTAAAGTCGCGGCGCAGATCATCGGGCTGACCGCGATCGCGGCAGTTCGTGACGCGATCGAGTCCGTATCCCCTGGACCCGTCATAGAGTGTGGTGTTTGCCACCGGCAAATAACCGTCTGTCACCGGACTTTTCTCACAGCCGAAGTCAAACAGCCAACTCGATGCTGCGCCGGCAGGTTCTCCAGCGGCCGCGCTCGCGGACGCACTAGTTACGGCGCTCGACATCGTCGTCAGCACCATGACAAGACCCGCTACGAGACTACTAATCGTCACATCTTTGGCTCTGCGTGACACCGCAGACTCCTTCCTCCCTGCCGGCATCTCAAGGGGTGGCGGTCTTACCGCGCGTGCTTCACGGTCAGGACGAAGGGATAGCCCTCCCCATTGGGGTTGCGCGCGGGCAGGTCAATCTCAACACCTGCGTCCGTTCGCCTGAACCGTGCCTTATGCCCTTCGTCACCGAGGAGCCGGATCTGTGAGTCGCTGGCAATCGGAAGATCGGCGGGAACCGTCAAGAAGGACAGTTGAGGCCAGGTTAGGCCCAGGATGTTGAATGATCCCTCGGATACCGTGTATCGCAGGTTGCCGTCACCGGCACGCGTCCACGGGGCCGTGTCGTAGATGGCCGTGCCGTTGGTGAGCAGCCAATTGCCGATGGCGAGCAACCGCTCTGACTGCCAATCGGGGATGGTGCCGTCCGGTCTCGGCCCGACATTCAACAAGAGGTTGCCGTTCTTACTGACGATGTCGACGAGCAGCTGAACCAACCTGCTCGGCGACTTAATCTTGGCGGGGTCCTCGTTGGTGTCGTAGCCCCACGATCGGCCGAGTGTAAGGCATGCCTCCCACTTGCTCGATCGCAGGCTGTAACTTGATACGTCACCCTCGATGATGGAGAAGTCAGCATGGCTCGCCTCGAACCGGTCATTGACCATCACCTCCTTCGGGCGTGACCGATTCACGGCGTTGTTGTAGTAGTAGGCAAGCAGCTCGTTGCTATGCCAGTTCATGTCCTTCGGCTTAAAGGCAGGCCCGGCGCCGAGGTCCTCGTGCCAGTGGTGACCGTCGCCCCACAAGAGATCGGGGTCGTACCTGTCGATGAGCGTCTTCACCATCACGTGCAGGTACTGCGAGACGTAATCGTCGATCGGCTTGTATCCCACGTATGGAATAGGCTCGTGCGTGTAGGGGTTCCATGGTGGCGTGTCGAGCGCGGGGCTGAAGAACTCACCCAGCGAGTGGTAGAGGCCCCGTTTGAGTGAGCTGTTCCGTGCCGCGTGGAACAGCTCGCCCACCAGGTCGCGGTGTGGCCCCATCATTACCGAGTTGCGGTCGGAGGCCGTGTTGGGGAAGAGCTGGAAACCGTCGTGATGCTTGGAGGTCAGCACGAAGTAGCGCGCACCAGCTCTCTCGAACAGTTCGACCCAGGCCCGTGGGTCGTAGTTCGCCGCCGTGAACTGTGGAATTAAGTCGTCATAATTGACATCCGCGCCGTAGGCGTGCAGGTGGTGTTGGTAGGTGGTGTCCAGGCCGGACGCGCCGATGTGCATCGCGTATGAGTACCACTCAGCCGGGTGGTAGGCGAGCGCGTCACCCCAGGCCGGAACGGCGTATACGCCCCAGTGGATGAAGATTCCGAACTTGGCGTCCCGGAACCACGCCGCGCCCGGATGCTGGCCGAGAGACTGGGCTGTGGGAACATAGGGTCCGTCTGAAGCGGGTGTGCTGGTGCCGTTTGCTGCCGACGCCCGTCTAGTCGGCGGAAGCCACCCAAGCGCGGCACTCGCGCCTAATGCGGTCGCTCCAAGGAGCACGGCACGCCGGCTAACGTCTTCCGGGTCCATTGGTCCTCCTTTCGCTGTAGGTCGAAGATCCGCATATCGGGATCTGATGACCATGGATCATCGAGTGGGCAATCGGGCAGGATCGATGGCGACATGATCAAACGGCGATCGAACCGGTCGTTTCCTGTTGAGTAGCCGCTACTCGACGATGATCGTGAAGTAGGACGACGACGTATTGGTGTTGGCCGAGTTGGGTCCGAGGGTGATCCTGCCGGCGCCGGCCCGCTTCGCGAAGATCACGAAGTGGGCGTCGGTGGTGTCGATGGTGAGGTCGGTCTGCGTGAACCCGGCATCGGCGAGCCAGCCGGGCCACCAGGTTCCCTGACCACGGGAATCGAATGCGACGTAGACGGTGGCGTCTCGCTTCAAGGTGAACTGCAGGTAGTCAGCGGGCTGGGTGAGCCGCTTATCGTCGTTCGCGCCGGGGATCAGCACGCGACCGGTCAACGCATCGGGAATCGCGGTGATGGTGTCGCTCCGGTCCACGTAGTGGGGCGTCCCCTTGTCGGCACTCCGCAGTGACGCCAGCTTGTCCGGCTGGATCACCTGGACAAGATCGCTGTCACCCGAGCTCGATGCCTGGACGGAGACCTCGGCGCTCCGACTGACGGATATTTCCTTCCCAGCGGCTGGATCGATGTACGCCGCACCCGCACGGAGGGTTGCCTGACCCGGTTTGGCCGGCGTCACAGACCAGGTCGTCCGCACCGTCTCGCCCGCAGCCACCTCGCGGAAGGTGGACGGGGAACTGGCGGTCACCGTCCAATCCTTCGGCGCGTCGAGGCTGAGCTTGACGTCGCGAAGCGGCTGACCTTCGGCCGCGTCGTTGACAAACCACGTGGTGACCTCGCCGGCCTCGCCGACCGTCAGATCGCCGGCCTCGATGCCGGAACGCACCGGTGTCGGCAGCCCGGGCGAGGTGCTGGTGAACGTTGTCCGGCCGGAACCGACCTGGTAGACGGCATATCCGCCGTCCATCCGCACAAAGCGCACATTCTGCCCGTAGGGGTCCGGTGCATACCCGTGGGCGTGAACGACCCCCGGGCCGGTCGCTGGGACGAACACCTCCGCCTGCGAGTTGACGGGCACGCGGACGTCCAGCGAAAAGACGCGTCCCCGGCGTCCCCAGTCGACGGCTACGGAGCCTCGCTGAGTGTAGACGGACCCCTGCGAGCTGGTGAGACCGATCCGCGGCGGTCGTACGCGGAGCGCGCCGGCGCCCGGTTCGGTCACCGTGACCCCGAGCAGAGACTCCAAAATGTCGACGATCGCCTGCGCTCCCCACGAGTGGGAGTAGCTTTCGCTCGCGGTCGGGTTCCACTGCTCCCAGGTGAATGTCCCGCCCCTCGCGAGGATGTTGGCCCAGCCGTCGGCCTTCGCGTCGGTGAGCAGCTCCATGACGGCGTCGGATCGGTCGACTGCGGACAGGCCCTGGAGCAGGCGATAGACGGTCATCGGCCCCTGCCGCATGCCCAGCCCGGCGACGTAGTCTGCGATCTTCGTACGCTCCGCCTTCGGCGCGATGTCGAACGCGAGTGCGAAGGAGTTCGGATGCTGTGAGGCCGTTGTGCTCTGCGCACCGGTGGCCGATAGTCCGTCAATGTAGATGCCATCGGGCCGCCGCAGCTGAGCATTGATCGCAGCCACCAGGTCATCCGCAAGCTGCCGGTAGTGCTGAACCTCGCCGGTTGGTCGGCCCAGTGCCTGCGCTGCCTGCGCTGTCGACCGGTAGGCGTCCACCGCCCAGACGTTGACGACCGTACGCGCCGCCGTGGACGTGTCGTAGCCGTACCGCATGGGTGGTGGCCAGTCGATGATCCCGTGCTGGTATTGCCCGCTGCCGCCGGCCAGATTGGTGATCAAGCCGGTCGTCTCGTTGCGGTACCTATCGATGTAGCCCGCTACATTCTGCAAGGTCTGATAGGCATCAGCGAGAAGGGTCTTGTCGCCGCTCTCCATGTAGTAACGCCAGACCCACCCGGGGAACATCTCGGTGTAGTCCGGGATGTCGCGCTTGCCGTCACCGTTCGGGTAGACGGAGTTGAGGCGGCCGTCCGGCCAGTACCGGATTTGAGATGCCATGAACTCGCGGATCGCCTTCTGCGTGGCGTCCCGCTCGCCCCACGAGGCCATGGTGGCGAAGGAGATGTCGGCGGCGTCGCCGAGGAACTGGCCCTTCTCTCGAGTCGGGGTGTCCAGGAACTGCTGTTGCGTTCCGTAGATCGCCGACCGTTGCATGAGGTCAAACACCGCATTCAGTGTCTGGTCAGAGCTGTGGAACTGGGCGGGTTTGTCGGCGTCTGTGTGCTGGACCACCGCTTGGATGTCATCGGCCGTCAGCGATTCTCCGGGGCCCGGCGCGTTGAACTGCAAGTAGCGCCATCCCCAGTAGGTGAAGGCCCGCAATGTCTGGTCGCCGTCGCGCTG
Organism: Micromonospora sp. SL1-18; assembly: GCF_047921505.1. Taxonomy (NCBI): domain Bacteria; kingdom Bacillati; phylum Actinomycetota; class Actinomycetes; order Micromonosporales; family Micromonosporaceae; genus Micromonospora; species Micromonospora sp. SL1-18. The sequence goes on from NZ_JBLROA010000023.1 coordinate 78,209, forward strand.
GACGTACGTCAGCGACATGTTGCTGCCCTGAGTGTCCGTTCTCCCGGTCGAGGCGTGACCATCGGCCGTGAGGTTATAGCTGGTCTGCAGGGTCAGCTTGCGGCCGGCTACGCCGGACTGGAAGTGGATCAATGGGACCGCGGGGATCACCGTCCCGAAGTCCGCCACCACAGCACCATCGCTGAGCGTTTTCACCGAGACCGGCTTGACGACCGTGAACTTCAGGCGTGGCTCCTGGCCCTGCAGGTGGGTGAAGTTGTTCGGTCCGGACAGGGGATGCTGGCCGACAACTACCGGCGAGGTCCAAGGGCTTGCACTGGTGTCATAGCCGGGCGAGTCCCACCCCACGGGCTCCTGGGTCGCGTCGATCTGCTCGACGCGGTCGCCGGCATCATTATTGCGCCATACCAGTGTTGCGTTGGTCCACTGCGACGCCTTTCGCACACGCCATGAACCATCCGAGACGACGACCTCTTGGCTACCATCGGCATGATCGATGACGACCCGTACCAGCACTCCCGATGGATTGGCCGAAGGGCCGGCTGCGGCTCCTTGGCATGTGCACGTCCAATAGTGGTAGATCACCCCGATGGCGAGCGGCTGACCGGCCGTGACGTAGCGCGTGATATCGGCGGCTTGATAGTAGCCCTCACCCGGGTACGAGAAGGCCTGCCCATAGTCGACCGCGTGGCCGTTGAGGTGCAGTTCGTACTGCTTGCTTGAGGCAACATAGGCGCGGGCGCGCACAACAGGGCTCGTCCCGGTCGCGACTTCCTTGCGCGCGAGCGTGTAGTCGTCGGTCGAGTCGTTCCCGCTCGTCGCCCGTCGGATCCAGGCAGCGCCATCCCAGTCGCGGTCCCCGAGTCCCGTGTCGAATCCGGCCTGCTCCGCCCAGGGCGAGGCCAGATCGCCACGATCCCAGGTCCGGACGGTCCAGGTGTAGCTCGCTCCGGAGTCCAGCCCAGGCCCCTGGTAGGGCACGTACGCCTGATCGGATGAGCCGACCTTCCCGCTGTCCCACACCGTCTTGGAGTCGCTGTCGCGCGTCACCTTGATCTGGTACGCCGACTGCACCTCGTTACTGTCCATGTCATGCGGGAGCCAGCCGAACAGCGGAGCACCCTCGACGTTGAGCGGTCGGGAACGATCGCCGACCGTAAGGTCCGTCGGTGCGCTGGGCGCATGGTTTGCGGGCTCAGCTGCCGACGCCGAGGCCGTGACGAGGCTGGTCGACAGCAGGGTGGCTGCCACCAGTGGGGCGAGCAGTCTATTACTGTTCACCAGGTTCATCGCCTTTCATTGCAACGCTTCGTGGCGCCCACGAAACGAACGTCTCTGATCGGGTCGGGGGTTCTTTTCATGACACGCCTGGCTCGGCGGCCACCTGATAGACGATGGTGTTGATGTTGATTCCGTCTGCCCCCTACTCCGCGACGATGGTGAAGTAGCTGGACGAGGAGTTGCTGGTCGCGGCGGTGGGGCCGAGTGTTACCTCACCCGCGGCGAACCGTTTCGCAAACACGGTGAAGTGCGCGTCGGTGGTGTCGATGGTGAGATCGGTGCGCTGGAATCCCTGGTCGGCGAGCCAGGCAGGCCACCACGTGTCCTTGCCACGGTCGTCGAACGCCACGTAGACGGTGGCGTCCCTCTTGAGCGTGAACTCCAGGTAGTCGGCGGGTCCGGTGAGCCGCTTGTCGTCGTTGGCGCCGGGAATGACCACCCCGCCGGCCAGCGTGTCGGGGAGCATCGTGATGGTGACGTCTCGGTCGACGTAGTACTGGGCCCCTACGCTGGCTGCTCGCGGGCTGTTCAGCTTGTCCGGCTTGACCACTCGGACCAGGTCGCTTGGTACCTGGGCATCGATGCTCGGGCTACACGTGGATACCGCCTTACCGACGGCCGCGTCCACGTAGCGTGCCTTGGCGGAAAGGGAGCCCTGCCCAACTGCGGGGGTGACGTCCCACGTCGCCCGCACGGTTTGCCCCGGTGCAACGCGGCCGAACGGCTGCGCAGCGTCGGGAACGACCGTCCAACCGTGGGGCGTCGCCAGGTTCAGCCGTACATCCTCCAGCGCGACCCCCGAACTCCCCTCATTGGTGAGTGTCGCGGTCACCTGCGTCCGCTTACCGGCCACGAACTGGTCGCCTACGGGCTGGACGGTGAGCCTGACAGGCGTCCGGCCATCACCGGGTGAGCTGGAGCAATCGTCTACCGCGACCTGATACACCACGGTATTAATGTTGAGGCCGTTGAAGAAGTTGACGGCGATGTAGTGCCGGTCTCGGTACCAGTATTGGTCATCGTCAACTGTGATGGTGTCACTGGTAAACGAGCCGTCCGGGCTCAGCGTTGCCGGGATCGCACTGCTACTCCGGTCGACAAAGATTCGGACGGTCCCGCCCTCGACAAAGCCCGGGTACGCGGCCAGGTCAATCTTGCCCTTGATATTGAAGCTTCTCGCTGGCACTGAGTTTATGACATCGGGGTTATCGATGCTCGCGGCCGTAAGCCGCACAGCCTCGCCACCGGTGACACCTGCCGTCTCATCGAGCAACCTGAGCGGCGTCGTGTCGTACACCGTCTCGACCCCCGTGGATGGATTGATGTACGTTACGTTCTCGACGACCAGGTTCTTTATGTTCTTGTTCGAGCTGAAGGCGGCCTGCAGTGTGCTGGTCGTGTAGAAGACCGAGTTTCGGTAGTAGACATTCTCTACCGGTGAACGCGAGGCTGCACTGGAGAACTGGAACGTGGTCTTGCCTGGAGTCATCGTCGGAGCGGTGTTGACGTCGTCGACATAAATGTTGCGTACGGTCGGGTTGAAGATGTCGGCCTTGGCGAATGACACGGTTTCTGAATAGTTGCTGTCGAGCTGGATCATCGCGGATCTTGCCATCTTCAGCAGGCTGTGCCGGAGATAGATGTTCTCGACAGCTCCACCCCGGTACGAGTTCGTCTTGATCTTCAAGATCAGCGCCAGCCCGGGCCCACCAAACTCATTACGTTCGATGAATACGTTTCGAATGCCTCCCGACATCTCGCTGCCGGTCGAAATCGCGGCAGAGTAGGTGCCGATGTTGTCGTTGTTGTACACCGAGTCTCGGATAATGAGGTTCTCGCTTGGCGCACGGTGCAGCCTACCGTTGACATTGCGGCCGGCCTTGATCGCGGCACCATCATCGCTGACCGTGACCCGGTTTCTCTCCAGGACGACGTTCTTGCAGGACTCCGGGTTGGTTCCGTCGTCGTTGTTCCAGCCGGTGGCCTCGAAGTCCTTGGTCTTGTCGCTGTAGATGTCCAGGTCTCTGATGAGTACGTTCTCGGAGTTGAGCGGGTGGACGATCCAGAACGGCGTGTTCCTGATCTTCACGCCCTCGATGAGGACGTTGCGAGAATGGTTGGTCTCGATGAAGTGCGGGCGGAAGGTTGACTTCATGGCCACCGCGTCCGCCGGCGGCGGGACGTACTTGACCGTGTCCCCGTCGACCACCGGGATCGTGCTCGGCATATGCCCGTCGTCGGTGAATATCCGCTTCGTGATCGGCACGTCCTCGAAGTTCATCTGGTTGAGGATGCCGTTTTCGCCGTACGGAGCGTCGAGACTCTTGTTCTCCACCGACGGCTCGCCCCAGTAGCCCTTCTTCCACGGTCGCCAGTTCCACATGTCTTCCTGGCCGTCCAGCGTCCCGCCGCCCGTGATCGCGATATTCGTTTGGTTCAGCGCATAGATCAGCGGCGAGAAGTTGTAGAAGTCGGTGCCCTCATAGCTGGTCAGGACGGCGGGGTAGTACTCGTTGGTCTTGTTCCGCATGAACTTGACCACGGCATCGGTCTCGATATGCAGGTTGACGTTGCTCAGGAGGGTTATCGCCCCGGAATAGTAGGCGCCGTTGGCGTTCCGTGAACCCGTCGCGGGGATGACGACGATCCCACCACCGCTTTCATGACAGTCCTTGATCGCAGCATTGATCGCGTCGGTGTAATACCACACATCCTGCGAATCTGCGACCAGTGGCGATGTCTTGTTCGCCGGGTTGTTGGCCTGATTGCCGACGTAGAAGGTCTCGGTGACGAGTCGCACCAGGCCGGCATACTTCGGGTCGGTGATGTTGCAATAGTTGTCTTTGAAGGTCGGCGTGCTGGCGTTGACCGTCTCGTCAATCTTGTTGTAGAGATCCTCGTTCCAGTACGCGCCGTCTCTTGTCTTTGCGTGTGGATCGTAGATTGCCAGCTGATAAGTAAACCGATCCGCACCGTTCTCTGCGGTGACCTGGAGCTGATCGCCGCCTACGACAGCGCCCGACCACTTCTCCTGATGATCTTTATTTGCAACAATGTAGCGTTGTTCCGACTTGTCCTTGGCGGCGATCTGCGCCTTGAGCTGCTGGATGGTCGTACCGTTCCTGACGGTGATGGTCGAGGTCCCGACGCCCTTCACCATGCCGGATGCGTTTTGTTTGGCGACAACGACGGTCCCGGTGGAACGGTGCCCGGTCGTGTCTCCCTCATCCTCGATAGGATCTGCCCAGCCCACGCTGGGTGCGCTTGCGACAACCAGCGCGGACGCGGCGACGAGAGTGACTATCCACCGCCTACCTCGACTCTTCATTCGCATGACCTCCTGTGCTGCGTGTCTCGTAACCGTCCATACTTCGAGGAGCCAGCCGAGATGTTGGACGGCTAGCGCGTTCGTCCTGCCGTCATGCCGTCGGCGCGGGCCACTCGCTGCGCCCGGCCCCAACAGGCCCGGCGACCGCCACGATCTCCCCGGCCGGCCACGGCAGAGCTGCGGAGGGAACAGGTGCGCTTCACGCGCATCCCGCGACTGACCACCGCTGGGCCACCTTTCGGCTCTGGTCTTGGCAAGGCTCAGATGACCAGCGGTTCGCCGTTCTGGATCACGTTGGTGACCACGAGGTCGTCGACGTACTCGACGACGTTGGGCTTGCTGGTGGCGCCGAAGTCGATGTCGGTCAGGGTTATCCCCTTGATGTGGTCGTCCGCGTAGCCGCGGAGGTTCAGCGCCTGTTTCGCGGCCCGCACGGTGATGTTGCTGACGTTGATGTCGCCGACGACGGGGTTGAAGCCGCGGCCGGGGCCCTCCTCGTAGAAGAAGTTGATGTCGATCACGGCTCCGCCGACCTGCCCGATGGTCAGGTCTCGGGCATGGAAGGCCTCGATGAAGCCGCCGCGGACGCTGTTGGTCTTGAACCGCAGGGCGATGTTGAGGTTGGGGCTGGACATTTCGCAGTTTCGGACGAACACGTTGCGGGCACCGCCGGACATCTCGCTGCCGATCGTCACGCCGCCGTGACCGTCGCGCATTGTGCAGCCCTCGATGAGGATGTCCTCGCTGGGCATGTTGACGCGGCGGCCGTCGGCGTTCCGCCCCGACTTGATCGCGATGCAGTCGTCGCCCGTGTCGAAGGTGCAGTCGCGGATGACGACCATCCGACTGGACTCCGGGTCGCAGCCGTCGTTGTTCGGCCCGTGGCAGTTGACGGTCACGCCCTGCACGAGCACGTTCTCCGACAGCACCGGATGTATCTCCCACATCGGCGACCCGACGATGGTGACGCCCTCGATGAGAACGTTGCGGCAGCGGTAGGGCTCGAGGAAAGCCGGCCGTAGGTAGCCGCCGTCGCCGTATACCCGTTGCTCGACGGGGACTCCCTGCTCGGCCTGCGCGAACAGCGCATTCCGGGCCTCGGTCTGCCGCGGGGTGCCCGGCTTCCAGCCCCACTTGGCCGCGCCGCACCAGGGCCACCAGTTCTCCATGTCGGCCTGGCCATCGAGGACACCGGAGCCGGTGACGGCGATGTTCTCCTGCTCGTACGCGTAGATCAGCGGCGAGTAGTTGTAGAGTTCGACCCCTTCGAACCGGGTCAGCACGGCGGGTAGGTAGTCGGCGGGGCGCTGGCTGAATAGCACCACCGCGTCGGCGGTGACGTGCAGGTCGACGTTGCTGAGCAGGTGGATCGGACCGGTCAGCCACCGTCCGGCCGGCACGACCACGTGGCCGCCACCGGCGGCGTGACAGGTCTGGATGGCCTGCTTGATCGCCTCGGTGCAGTTGGTGACACCGTCGCCGACGGCGCCGAACTGGCGGATGTCGTACGAGCGGTTGGGGAAGTGGGGGCGGCGCACCTTGCCGCTGATGTACTCGGCTCGGGCCCACGGGTTGCCGGGCGGGAGCGGGGACGCCGCAGCGCTGCCGGGCTGCAGCGCGTAGGCCGCGAGACCCACGACGCCCATGCTGCGGAGGAACGTGCGGCGGCTCGGTTGGTTCGGCATGTGCAAGTCTCCTCAGTCGGTTGGCAACTGGACGTGTAAACCTTTTCCTAGATGGCCGTCGTTTCCTTACTCGTCAAGTCCCTCGGAAATTGCGAAGCGCTGCACCGACGACGCTGCGGGGCGCCGGCAGTTCAGAGTGCGGGCGCGAGTCCCTCCCAGCGCACGCGGCGGTCGATGCGACCGGTCCCGCTGCTTGCGTAGGCGGGTCCGCCCGCCTCCGCCTGGAGAACGCGGGCGTCCAACGGTGCGGCGGCCAGGCTGCCGGCACCACGCAGGACGTCACGTCGGGCAATCATGCGAGCCACGGTATAGAGCCATCGAAGCACTTGGCTACCATCTGGCCGGATGTGGCCAAACCCCTGCCCATGTCGGGCTTCTCGGGCCGCACGCACCAGAACTGAACACCAAAAACCACTACGCTGAGTAGGCCCAAGGCGCGGGGTCCGGGATTACTGCCGGTTCTTCTTGTTCCAGTGACGCCCATGGGGCCGGGACGAGGGGCCAGAACAGGTAATGCGGTCAGACCCATCCGCGGCGATAGGCGTGCCAGCCGAGCTGCATCCGGGTGGTGGCGCCAGTCGTCGCCATGAGGGCGCGGAGACGGCGCTGGACCGTGCGGGCCGAGGTGCCGAGTTGGTGGGCAAGCGCCCGATCCGTGAGACCCGCCAGCATGAGCTGCAGGATCTGCCTGTCCAGCGGGTCCAGCCCGGTCCCCGTGACGACGAACGGGCGTGCCGAGGCCCAGACGGCCTCGAAGAGCTCACCGGCCAGCGCAGCGAGCGGCCAGCGCAGCATCACCGACGCGTGGTCGCTGATCTGCACCATCGCCGTAGCGTCGTCGGCGACCGCGATCTTGCGTAGCGGCTCGTCGGCGACCCGCACCTGGGCTCCCTCTTCGAGCCTTCTCTGTAGGGCACGGGTCGCCGCCGGCTCCTGCAGGAACGCCGTGTCGACGACGATGCGATAGACGACCCCGGTGACGGGGTGGTGGCGCACTCGCTCCAGCGCGTCGGCCTCGTCCTGGCCGCGCTTCTCCGGGAGGTCGTGGCCCGTGGTCTCCTCGAAGGTGTCGGCGGTGGGGATCGCTTGGTTGGCGCCCGACTGGAAGGCGCGGATCGTGTGCTGGGCGCTGTACTCCAGCTGGAGCAGCCGGTGGGCGACCGCCTCGGGGCCCTCGATGAGTTCGACGAGGTCGTGGCCGCGGGCGGGCGCCATCTCACGGTGGTAGATCTCCGCGAACTGAGCGAGCAGCTCCTCGGAACGGCGCAGCTGCTCGCGGGACCGGGCCAGCCGTGGGCCGAGAACCAGCTCGGGCGGGGAGGCGATCACCGCCCCGTCAGGCCCGGGGTGGACCAGGCCGGTGTCGGCCAGCCGGTTCAGCGACGCGGTGACCACGGCGACAGGCCAACCGAGCTCGTCGGCGAGCCGGTCGACGCCGACGCCGGGGAACGCGATGACGGCGCGATATACCGCCTCGTCCAGTGGCGCCAAGTCGTCGAGCACGCGCATTCCTCCTGCCGGTCGTCCCAACGTGTGCCAGGTGTCGAGTTCTCGCCATGTCGCCGTCTCGCCATGCCGGAGTCGGCCGGAGAAGACGGCGGTTCCGCGAGAGTAGGGCACGTCCCACCCCACTGCTCGTCCAGGAGCTCCGCATGTCAGATCATCGCCGCGCCCGTGGCCCGGCCAGCGCCCTTGCCGCTCTGGCTCTGGTCGCCGCCCTGCCGGCGCTCGGGGCCGAGGCCGCCCGAGCCGCCGACCAGCCCGCGCCGCCCGCCGTCGCCGCGGCGCCCGCGGGCCAGCTGCGGGCCTTCACGCTCGTCACCGGCGACGAGGTCACGGCGCATGTCACCGCCGACGGCCGCCTCGCCGACGTACGCCTGCGGGACGCATCAGGACGGGACGCCTTGTTCACCACGTTCACCGACGCCGGGGGCACCTACGTCTTCCCGGCCGGGATCGAGGCCCAGATCGACGCTGGCAAGGTGGACCGCGACCTGTTCAACATCACCAAGCTGCTCGCTGACGGGTACGACGACGCGAGCAGCGACACCCTGCCCGTGATCGTCACCTACGGGAGCGTGGAGCAGGCCGACGAGCTTGCGAAGAAGGCACCGGCCGGAACGCAGGTCGCCTCGCGGCTCTCCATCATCAAGGGCGCGGCGGTGCGGATCCGCAAGGGCCAGGCCGCCGGCGTCTGGCGCTCCCTAGCTCCGACCGGCACGCCGCTGGCTGCACCGAACGAGACCGCCGAGAAGCCGTCCGTCCAGCGCCTCCCGGCTGCCCGGATCTGGCTGGACGACGTCGTCCACTCCACCGACAAGAGCGGCGACACCGACAGCCCGACGGTGCCGCTGACCGGTGCCGACGTCGCCCACCGGCTCGGCTACGACGGCACCGGCGTCAAGGTCGCCGTCCTCGACACCGGCTACGACACCGGTCATCCGGACCTGGCCGGCCGGGTGGTCGCCGAGCACAGCTTCATCGGATGGGAGGGCGTCGAGGACCGTAACGGCCACGGCACCCACACCGCCTCCACGGTCGCCGGGACCGGTGCCGCGTCCCAAGGCGAGTACGCCGGGATGGCGCCCGGCGCCGACCTGCTCATCGGCAAGGTGCTCGACAACACCGGCGCGGGCTACACCTCGGGGATCATCCAGGGGATGCAGTGGGCCGTCGACAACGGCGCGAAGGTGGTGTCGATGTCGCTCGGCGCCGTCGGCGTCGAGTGCGAAGGCCCCGACGTCGACGCCGTCGAGGCCCTCAGCGACCGGGCTCTGTTCGTGATCGCGGCCGGCAACAGCGGCCTGCCCGGCTCGGTGTCGACGCCGGCGTGCACCCCCGGCGCGCTGACGGTCGGCGCGGTGGACCGGCACAACGTCTCGGCGTACTTCACCTCGCGTGGCCCGGTCTTCGGCGGCACCGCCGCCAAGCCGGACATCGCGTCGCAGGGCGTCGATGTGGTCGCCGCCCGCGCCGGCGGCCGGGGCGACCTGGCGTACGTCTCCTACTCCGGCACCTCGATGGCGACCCCGCACGTCGCCGGAGGCGCAGCGCTCGTGCTCGACGCCCGGCCCGATCTCACTCCGGCAGAGGTCAAGGAGGTGCTCACCGCCTCGGCCGGCGACACCGGCGCGGACGTGCTCGAGCAGGGCGCCGGCCCGATGGACGTGGGTCGTGCCGTCACCCAGCAGGTGGTCGCGCCGCCCAACCTGCAGCTGGGCGACTTCTCGTACCCGCAGAAGTCGCTCCCCGTCACCCAGGCACCGGTCACCTTCACCAACCTCGGCAACGCGGCCGTCACGCTCAAGCTCGAGGTCGAGGAGCTCGTCGGTGGGGACGGCGTCACCCCCGTGCCCGCTGCGATGGTCCGACCGGTCGAGAGCCACCTGACGGTGGGCGGCGGCCAGAACTCCTCCGTCCAGTTGCGGATCGACCCCGGCCTGCCGGTCAAGGACGCTGCGTACGGCACGGTCACCGGCCGCCTGGTCGGCACCGCGAAGGGTGTCCAGGTCGAGGTGCCGTTCAGCCTCCACCTCGAGGAGCCGTCCGCAGACGTGACAGTCGTGGGCATCGACCGGTTCGGCAATCCGGCGGCCTCACCGTCGACGTGGGACCTCATTGATCCGACCCACGGCCGGGCGAGGCACGTCGGTTTCGGCGCTGACGGCACTGCCACCACACGGCTGCGGCTCGGCACCTACACGATTGCCGCGGACGTCATGACCCGTGACGAGCCCACCAATGCCAGCGGCGTCACGTCGGTGGCCTTCTTCACCCGGCACAACATCAAGATCGACGGCGACACGACGATCACCCTGGACGCACGCGACGCGCAGCCGCTGAGCTGGCAAACCGACCGGGCCAGCCAGCCGTTCGGGTACACCGTCGGCTACACCTACGACCTGACCGGCAGCGGCATCAGGCTGTCGAGCTTCGCCACCGCGCCGTCGTACGTCGACGCCGTGTACACCGACTCGGAGGGCAAGCGTGATGAGCGGTTCACGTTCGGTGTGACGACCCGCGCGTACGCGCCACGGGCGACGGTGACCACCGAGGCCGGGCCGCTCGACTACTGGTCGGTGGCGCAGACGCCGCCGCTGCACGGTCAGGGAACCGCGTCGCTCGTCGCGGTCGACCGTGCCGCGCTCCTCGACCAGGACCTGACCGGGAAGGTCGCACTCGTCGCCGTGGAGCCGTCCTGGCCCGTCAGCACGGTCGCCCGGGACGCCGCCCGGGTGGGCGCGGTCGCGATGATCGCCTACTACCCGCGCCTGCTCGGCAAGGTGACCCCGGCGGGAGGCAGCGGGGCGCCGATCCCCGTCATCAGCGTCCGCTCCGACGAGGGTGCCCGGTTGGCCGCGGCGGTGGACGCCGGCCCGGTGACGCTGCGCTGGTCCGGAGAGCAGCCGGAGACGAGCCCGTACGTCTACAACCTCGCGCGGCTCACGACCGGCACGGTGGCGAGCGGCACCCAGCGGGTCCACGACAGTGAGCTCTCCGCCCAGCGGGCCGGCTACTACACCCAGGGTGACAGCCGCACGCTCTGGACCGACGTACAGTTCAAGATCCCCGGGATGTCCAGCTCGGTCTACGCGGCCGGCAGCAGCGTCGGAGTGCTCGCGCCCACCGAGCGGACCGACTATTTCACCGCCCACCCCGACGTAGCCTGGACAAGCATCGTGGCGCCCGGCGTCGCCAACGCCGGCGGGGCTTTCGACGGCCCACGGACCCGGACCGCCGGCCAGGAGACGACGAGCTGGTACAAGGCACCCACCGGGATGTCCCTGTCGACCAACGGCACACCGCTGTTCCGGCGCGACGCCAACCGACTGCGGGTGAGCATCCCCTGGTTCGGCGACGCCGGCGGGCACGACGCCCTCGGCGCCTATCCCGACAGCCGTAGCGTCACCGTCAACGTCGACGGGAAGCCGGCGAGGTATGACGGTGGTGTGATCATCCTGCCCGACGGCGAGGCCACGATCACGGCCCGGGCGACCTGGCAGCGGCCGGTCGGGTTCGGTGCCATCCGCTGGTCGATCGGGATCGCGGAGGACACTGCGTGGACGTTCCGCACCAGCGCTGAGCAACAGGGCGCGCAGGCCGCCCCGGTGCCCGTGCTCGACCTGCCACTCGAGCTGACCAACACGGTCCCCGGCGGCACCGCCGTACCGTTGCGGCTCTCGGCCGTCACCAACAGCTCGGGCGGAAAGCCCGTTCCGATCACCGAGGCCAAGGTCTGGTACGCGGCCGGATCGCAGAGTTCCGTCGCGGGGATCCCCGCCAGCGCCTGGACCGAGCTGCCGATCACCGGCACCGGCACGCAGCAGGCGGCCACCGTGCCCGCGGTGCCGGCAA